>JBDSEJ010000066.1:0-9131 GCA_039920105.1 Candidatus Nitrotoga sp.
GGGCTCTTAGAAACTTCTAACAGCTGAATTAGGTTACCATAATATTAATGAGCATGGCAAAAAATATTTATGATTTTGAACCGCAACTGAGTAGTTTTATATCCACCTTAGAGTTTGAAATTTGGCAGTGATATGTTGTCATTTGATTTTTTTGCGCTTGTGAAATAGATCTTCGGCTATGTCGAAGATCTATTGATTTTGCTTAATATAGCGTGTTGGGGATGAATTTTGATTCGACTAACTGATTAGTAAATCAGAAGGATGGGTGAATTGGGGCAGATTTTTTGTTACCTAATTATTTTCAAGGTCTGCTTCAGGTAAGCACCCGTAACGCTTTCCGGATTGGCGGCGATGTCTTTTGGTGAACCTTGAGCGATGATATGCCCCCCCCCTTCGCCTCCTTCAGGACCTAGGTCTACAATCCAGTCGGCTGTTTTTATTACGTCAAGATTGTGTTCAATTACAACTATAGTATTTCCTTGGTCACGCAGTTTCTGAATGACTTTCAGTAGCAGAGCAATATCATGGAAATGCAAGCCGGTTGTGGGCTCATCCAAGATGTATAGAGTACGTCCGGTATCGCGTTTGGAGAGCTCCAGCGATAATTTGATACGTTGTGCTTCGCCGCCGGATAGTGTGGTTGCACTCTGCCCCAATGTGATGTAGCCGAGTCCCACGTCGAGCATAGTTTGCAGTTTACGGGCGATGATCGGTACCGGTTTAAAAAACTCATGTGCATGCTCCACTGTCATCTGCAAAATTTGGTGGATGTTCCGGCCCTTGTATTGCACCTCTAACGTTTCACGGTTATAGCGCATGCTATGGCACACATCGCATGGTACATAGAGATCAGGAAGAAAATGCATTTCGACTTTGATTACGCCGTCGCCTTGGCAGGATTCGCAGCGTCCGCCTTTTACATTGAACGAGAATCGCCCTGGACCATAGCCACGCTCTCTCGATTGGGGCACTCCCGCGAATAGCTCGCGGATGGGGGTGAACAGGCCGGTGTAGGTTGCGGGGTTGGAACGGGGGGTACGTCCGATGGGCGACTGATCCACGTTAATAACCTTGTCAAAAAATTCCAGTCCGTCGATTTTAACAAAAGGCGCAGGTTCAGCGTTGCTTCGATACAGGTGTTGTGCGACGGCGTGATACAGCGTGTCGTTGATGAGGGTGGACTTGCCTGAACCAGACACGCCTGTGACACACACCAGCAGGCCAACAGGTAAATTAAGCGTGACTTGCTTCAAGTTGTTACCGCATGCGCCTTGTATTTGCAGCATGCGTTCCGGATCGGGAGAGAGATATACTTTGGGTGCTTCAATGTTGCGTCGACCAGAAAGGTAATCGCCCGTCAGAGATTGCTGATTGGCGCACACTTCTTGCGGCGTACCTTGCGCAACGACCATGCCCCCATGCTCGCCCGCACCGGGCCCCATGTCCACCACATGGTCGGCAGCCTGAATCGCATCCGCGTCATGCTCCACCACAATTACACTATTACCCATGTCGCGCAGACGCTTCAGCGTGTCCAGCAAACGATCATTGTCTCGTTGATGCAGGCCGATGGAAGGTTCGTCTAATACATACATGACCCCGGTCAGGCCTGAGCCAATTTGCGAGGCAAGGCGGATGCGTTGCGATTCGCCACCAGACAAGGTTTCTGCCGAGCGATCTAACGACAGATATTCCAAGCCGACATTGTTGAGAAAGGTTAAGCGGCTGGAGATTTCATGAACGATTCTTTCCGCAATGGCCTGCTTGTGGCCTGGTAGCGTTACCTTCTGGAAAAAGGTGAGCGCCTTTTTCAAGGGTAATGCACTAAGCTCGTAAATGGCATGATCTGCGATACGCACATTGCGGGCTTCCAAGCGCAGGCGTGTACCATTGCATTCAGGGCAAATGCATGTATTGAGATGTTTCGCGAGCTCCTCGCGCACGGTAGGCGAGGTGGTTTCCTTGTAACGCCGCTCCAGATTGTTAATGATGCCTTCAAATGCATGTTCCCGTAGCGTGGGTTTGCCGCGCTCGTTGAGATAGCTGAATGAAATTGCTTCCTTGCCACTGCCGTACAGAATAATCTGTTGAACTTTTTCCGGCAGGCTCTCAAATGAACGCTCCAGATCGAAGTCGTAATATTTGGCCAAGCTGTCCAGCATCTGGTAATAAAATTGGTTGCGTCGATCCCATCCTTTGATTGCTCCAGAGCTTAACGACAATTGGGGAAAAGCCACAATCCGTTTTGGATCGAAGAAGCTGATGCTGCCCAATCCATCACATTTCGGACAGGCACCCATCGGGTTATTGAACGAGAACAAGCGCGGTTCCAGTTCTGGCAAAGAATAATTGCAGATTGGGCAGGCAAACTTGGCTGAGAATAGATGTTCTTTGCCGCTGTCCATTTCTACTGCTAATGCACGCCCATCTGCATGGCGCAATGCAGTCTCGAATGATTCCGCCAGGCGCTGCTGATTGTCTGCGCTGGCTTTCAGCCGATCCACCACAATCTCAATAGTGTGTTTCTTGTTCTTTGCCAGCTTGGGCAGCTTGTCTACCTCATACACGGTGCCGTTTACGCGTAGCCGCATGAAACCCTGTGCACGCAACTCATCAAACAAATCAACTTGTTCGCCCTTACGCTCAATGATCAACGGAGAAAGAATCATAATGCGTGTGTCTGGTGGCAGTTGCAGCACGTGATCTACCATCTGTCCAACGCTTTGGGCTTGTAACGCCAGATCATGCTGCGGACAATAAGGGTCGCCGGCGCGCGCAAACAATAGCCGCAGGTAATCATGAATTTCCGTCACTGTGCCTACGGTGGAACGCGGATTATGCGAGGTGGCTTTTTGCTCAATTGCGATTGCAGGTGACAAGCCCTCAATCAAGTCTACATCTGGCTTAGACATTAGTTGCAGAAACTGGCGTGCATAAGCGGAAAGCGATTCAACGTAGCGTCGTTGCCCCTCGGCATACAAAGTGTCGAAGGCGAGGGAAGACTTGCCGGAACCTGACAATCCGGTGATGACCACAAGTTTATTGCGTGGCAAATCGAGGCTGATGTTTTTTAAATTGTGCGTGCGTGCGCCACGTATTTTGATACTGTCCATGCCGGTTACCGTAGGTTGCGCTAAACCTGCTAATATACGCGATTTTTTGCGCTTCCAATACTTCAATATGGAATACACACCTGATTCAATGACTAAACTTGAGCGTCGCGCCAGCATGGGCTTAGCCGGTATTTACGGTTTGCGCATGCTGGGACTGTTCATCATTTTGCCGGTATTTGCGCTGTATGCTGCTGAACGACTGCCCGGGGGCGAAAATCATATTCTGATCGGCATTGCTCTCGGCGCCTATGGCTTGACCCAAGCTGTATTGCAGATTCCAGCTGGCTGGATGTCCGATCATTACGGCCGTAAACCGGTGATCTATGCTGGGCTGCTTCTATTCGCTATCGGTAGTTTTATCGCAGCTTCGGCAGACAACATTTATTGGGTCATCGCCGGGCGTGCAATCCAGGGCGCAGGAGCAATCAATGCTGCAGTGATGGCGCTAACTGCCGACCTGACACGCGAGGAAGTTCGCACTAAGGCGATGGCAATGATAGGCATCACCATTGGCATTACATTTTCGATATCACTGGTGCTGGCGCCGATTTTTTATCAAGCGATAGGCGTGTCTGGAATTTTTGCACTAACCGGCGTATTGGCGCTTCTCGCCATGCTATTTGTGGCATTTGTAATTCCCAATCCTGCCATCACGCGCTTCCATTCTGGCTCCGGCACTAGCAGCAAGCGATTTGGCGATGTGCTGCGTAATAAGGATTTGTTACGACTCGATTTCGGTATTTTTTCATTACATGCAATTCTGATGTCGGTTTTCATGCAAGTGCCGTTCGCGCTGAAAAATAATGGGCTGGAGATTGCGCAACATTGGCAAGTTTATCTGCCGGTTATGTAGGTAGCCCTCATCTTGATGGTGCCCCCCATCATAGTCGCCGAGAAAAAAGCAAAGATGAAGCCGGTGTTTATGGGCGCGATTGCATTGGCAGCACTAGGGCAACTATTGCTTATGCTGATGCAGAACAGCATATGGGGGTTGATGGTGTCTTTATTGCTGTTCTTTACTGCATTTAACGTATTGGAGGCGACACTACCTTCAATGATTAGTAAGATTGCTCCCTTGGCGGCAAAGGGTACAGCGATGGGCGTATATAGCAGTGTACAATTTCTCGGCGCATTCTTTGGTGCGATTGCCGGCGGTTTTCTGATGCAGTATTTTGGTGGTAATGCTGTGTTTATATTTGCGGTAGGTCTGTTATTGCTTTGGTTGCTAGTTGCCAGCACCATGCAGCCACCTGCAACGGTGCGAACAAAAATGTACCCATTGCCCGAAATGGATGGGCCTGCGGGTGCTGTATTGCAAAAACGTTTGGCGCAATTAAATGGAGTGCGCGAAGTAATGGTGGTGCCAGCCGAATGTATGGCTTGCCTTAAAGTAAATATGAGTGGCTTTGACGAAGTCGGGGTGGAAAATTTAGTGAAAGGGGAATGACATGTCGGTAAATAAAGTAATTTTAGTGGGGCGGCTGGGCAAAGATCCGGAAACGCGTTACATGCCCAATGGTGAAGCTGTAACCAATGCTACGTTGGCTACCTCAGAAAACTGGAAGGACAAAAGCGGAGAAAAACAAGAAAAAACAGAATGGCATAACCTGACTTTCTACCGCCGCCTGGCAGAAATTGCTGGAGAATTTTTGAAGAAAGGTTCGATGGTTTACGTTGAAGGCAAGCTGGCCACGCGAAAATGGCAGGACAAAGAAGGCAAGGATCGCTATACCACTGATATCATTGTCAATGAGATGCAGATGCTGTCCAGTAAGTCTGGTAACGGAAATTTTGACATAGGGGATAAGCCAGCTGCATCATCGTCAACTGGTGCGTCTGCTACCAGTAAACCGGCACCAGTCAAGAGCGGTAACTTTGATAACTTCGATGATGACATACCATTTTAACCAGTATTTTATATATAAAAAATAGAGAGTTAAATAAAAGTCCCGCAATTGCGGGACTTTTGTTATGCACGTCGGAAAAAATGTTGATAAAAAATATGGAGAGCACCTTTAAAAATCCAATTTTGCGAGCAGCCGCTTTGCGGCTTGCCTACTTCCCCGTTTCGTCACAATTCGGCGTTACCTGAAAAATATTACTTACATATCAAGTATGTGCGGGGATAGTATTTTTTACTTATGCCTTGTCTTGCTTAGAAAATTAAATTTTTAGAGGCGCCTGTAGTGTGTACTTGATTTTTAGTTGACGCATTACCAATTTTGGCATTTTCATCCAGCTCACAGTTCGGGCTGTGTGCCCGCGGTTTCTCCAACTCTGTCTTGGTAGCTAGAGGCTATCGTGTGGGCGATGATTTCAATGCTACCTTACTCAAGTCACGCCTTACCCAAGGGAGCTTGTTCTCTATCAATTGAGAGCTTCAATCACGACATTAAAATTTAGTTCTACTGACATTAGGCTGGGTCAGAATAACGACTTCGCACACCTCATACGCATCAGCCTCTTAATGTAGTCACTTTCCGCTGGCTCGCAACCTATTCTTTGGTAAATAGCACCTACTGCTTGCGCAATCGACAAACAATGGGCCATACGCTCCTCTCTGTCGTCCGCAAATACTGCACTATTTCAGACTCTTTTCATATTGGAATAGGCTTCCACTTGCGTGAAATGTAAAGTGAATGTTAGAGTCACAAAGGATAGCCTTTGCTCTTGCTACTATAATTTTCACAGTCTAAACAGCCGTCGACCAGTGAATGATAGTTCAGAAATGCCTACAACCTTTGAACACTGGGTTTACGGTGTTCGACCATTCGGTATTTCGATACTTTCTATATTATTTAGATAATTTTTTAAGGATATAACCATGTCTTCTCACCCTACTGATTTTAAAGGCTCCGTCATTGACGCGTTACAAGAAGCAATCGAACGGCAAATTCCTAGTTCACAGGCCGAGGTGAACGGTGTAGGCGGACACTTCAGCATTCACGTGACGTCATCTGCGTTCGCCGGCAAAAACATGCTTGAGAGTCAGCGGATGGTGTACAGTGCGATTGCTCATTTGATGGCGGGAGACGCGGCTCCCGTTCACGCAGTAGATAGCCTGATAACCAGAACACCGCCCGAAGCGTCAATCGCGAACGCTTAACATAGTACAAAAGTCAAATTCAACGGTGACCGAAATCGTGTTGGTCGCACAGGTCGAGATGAGCTTTCACGCTTGTCTCGGCAATCTTAAGTGTCCAAGGAGCAGCTAAGCGAGTGACACTGCAACAACGTATTAATTTCGTCTTCAAACCGTAAATGCCACGCCAGAATGTTCCACAAACGGCGTAGTGTCTGTATACATAACTCATCTGTTTGAAGATTTAAATAGGGCACATGCTTTGCAGCTTCCACAATCATGGTTTTGATTGGCGTATCTTTGAGATAAATGCGTGAGATAAATTCGATGGACGATTAATTGGCTGGCTGTTGTACTTCGAACTTGATTCCGCCGCTCAGTTTTCGCCTTATAAATTACAGTTGTTCAGAGTGCGGTTTAAGTAATTCATTGGTTGGTTTATGTATATATAACAAGCCAATGCGATTCTGCACTTCAAGTTATCTGTGATTCCCCTTCGTCACCTTCGTTAAAGAAATTTTCATTGTGCCCTTGAAATAAGTGTGTTCTGCCCTTATTATTAGCACTCTCTGGTGTCGAGTGCTAATTAGAGATATCATTAATTTTATTAATTGTTTGTTTAAGGAGAATAAAGCATGTTGGTCCGTCCTTTGCATGATCGTGTCGTTATCAAGCGCATGGAAGAAGAGCGTAAGACTGAGTCCGGAATAGTGATTCCTGACGCCGCTACCGAGAAGCCCGATCAAGGCGTAATCGTTGCTGTAGGCAACGGTAAATACGGTGATGACGGCAAACTACTCCCGATGTCTGTAAAAGTTGGCGATAAGGTTTTGTTTGGCAAACACGCTCGCCAGACTTTTAAAATTGAGGGTCAAGAATACATAACCATGCATGAAGAAGAAATTATTGGCGTAATCGAATCTTAATTCCAGATATACGGTCTTTCCTGCCCTTCGGCAGGATGAGGTGACCTTCGGTAAAGACCGAAGTGAAGGAACCAAATAACTTAGGAGAAAGAAACATGGCAGCAAAAGACGTGAAATTTCATGATGCTGGACGCAGTAAAATGGTTGCAGGTGTTAACATTTTAGCCAACGCGGTCAAAGTCACTCTTGGCCCGAAAGGTCGTAACGTAGTGTTGGATCGCTCTTATGGCGCGCCCACTATCACTAAAGATGGTGTATCTGTCGCCAAAGAAATCGAACTGAAGGACAAGTTTGAGAACATGGGCGCGCAAATGGTCAAGGAAGTGGCTTCTAAAACCTCTGACGTGGCAGGTGACGGCACAACTACCGCGACCGTTCTGGCACAGTCAATTATTCAGGAAGGCATGAAGTTTGTTGCTGCGGGTATGAACCCGATGGATCTGAAGCGCGGTATTGACAAGGCAGTTATTGCTGTTGCAGAGGAACTGAAGAAGTTATCCAAGCCATGCACTACCTCTACCGAAATTGCTCAAGTTGGCTCAATTTCTGCTAACTCAGACACCAATATAGGCAAGATTATTTCTGACGCAATGGATAAGGTAGGTAAAGAAGGTGTAATCACTGTTGAAGATGGTAAATCTCTCGATAATGAACTTGAATTGGTCGAGGGTATGCAGTTTGATCGCGGCTATCTGTCGCCATACTTTATTAACGACCAAGAGAAGCAAAATGTAGTGATGGAAAACCCCTACATTTTGTTACACGACAAAAAAATCTCCAACATTCGTGATTTGTTGCCTCTGCTGGAGCAAGTTGCCAAGGCAAGTCGTCCGCTGTTAATTATTGCTGAAGATGTAGATGGCGAAGCGCTGGCTACTCTAGTGGTGAACAATATTCGTGGAATTCTGAAGACAGTTGCAGTTAAGGCTCCGGGCTTTGGCAGCAGACGTCAATCCATGCTGGAAGACATTGCTATTCTGACTGGCGGCACAGTGATTGCCGAAGAAGTCGGCTTGTCGCTTGAAAAAGCTACTCTGGCAGATTTGGGTCAAGCCAAGCGTATAGAAGTGAACAAAGAAAACACCATCCTTATTGATGGCGCAGGTAATGAAGAAGCGATCCAGGGTCGTATCTCTCAAATCTCCAAACAGTTTGAAGAAGCAACCAGCGATTATGACAAAGAAAAATTGGTAGAGCGCAAAGCCAAGCTTGCTGGCGGCGTAGCAGTAATTAAAGTTGGTGCTGCAACTGAAGTTGAAATGAAAGAGAAAAAAGCGCGCGTTGAAGATGCGCTGCATGCGACACGTGCGGCAGTGGAAGAAGGAATTGTTCCCGGCGGTGGCGTTGCATTGTTGCGTGCCAAGGCAGTAGTAGCAGGCTTGAAGGGTGACAACCATGACCAAGACGCGGGCATTACTATTGTGTTGCGTGCAATGGAATCTCCACTACGTTGCATCGTAGATAATGCCGGCGACGAGCCTTCAGTAGTCGTCAACAAGGTGCTCGAAGGCAAAGGTAACTATGGCTACAACGCTGCGACTGGACAGTATGGCGACATGCTGGCAATGGGCGTAGTTGACCCTACCAAGGTTACTCGTGTCGCATTGCAAAACGCTGCTTCTATTGCTGGCTTGATGCTGACTACCGGATGCATGGTTGCTGAGCTAAATGAAGACAAGCCAGCCGTTGATTTAGGAGGCGGTGGTGGTATGGGTGGCGGTATGGGTGGTATGGGTGGTATGGGCGGCATGATGTAATTGTTGCGATTCATTTGCAGCTGAATATGACAAACCCTGCCTTGTGCAGGGTTTGTTTTTGGCAATTGCAAACAGTAAATTGGCAACACGTATGTGTGAGTCCTAACTAATGTTATCAATTCTAATGTGTCAACGCTAAATAGAAATGTCCCCTTGCCTGCAAAGTAGAAATGTCCCCTTTGTCTGTTTTGTTACCGTTACCGCGGAACGTGACGCCCATCGGTGGCGGACTTGCCGATGGGCATATTTTTCC
>JBDSEJ010000067.1:0-1576 GCA_039920105.1 Candidatus Nitrotoga sp.
CTAGCAGCCTGTCGGACTTAAAATTCCATAAATACTATAATACGCATTTAAATCATATAAATAATAGAATTTATCCATGAGTTATTTTAAACCAATCAAACGCGACATAAACTACCTATTCCCGCCGTCGATGCATGATTGGCTGCCGGAGCAGCATTTGGCGCGCTTTGTGGTTGAAATCGTGGAGCAACTGGACTTAAAAAGTTTGGAACGCGCCTACCGTGGAGCGGGAAGTGCGCCGTTTCATCCAGCGTTGCTGCTATCGATCCTGGTTTACGGCTATGCGACGGGCGTGTTCTCCAGTCGGAAGCTGGAGCACGCCACCTATGACTCGATTGCTTTTCGGTTTGCTGCAGCGGATGAGCACCCTGATCACGATACGCTGAACACCTTTCGAAAACGGTTTCTGAAGGAAATCGGAGGTTTGATGGTGCAAATTCTGCTGATCGCCCGCACGATGGGGGTGCTCAAGCTCGGTAACATCGCCCTGGACGGCAGCAAGATCAAGGCCAATGCATCCAGGCACAGCGCGCTAAGTTACGGACACATTACGAAGCTGGAACAGCAATTGAAAGGAGAGGTCACAAAACTCCTGGCCTTGGCGGAGGCTGCGGATAATGAAAAGATACCGAATGGGATGAACCTACCCGAAGAAATCGCCCGTCGTGAAGATAGGCTGCGCGCCATTGCGGTTGCTCGTGGCAAAATCGAAGCGCGCGCGGCAGAACGATTTGAGCAGGAGAATACTGAATATCAGGCCAAGCTGGCAAAGCGCGAAGTGGAAGTGAGCAAGACGGGCAAGAAACCAAGAGGCAAAGCCCCTGTCTCCCCCGTAGAGGGCGCACGGGACAAAGACCAGATTAATCTCACTGACGAAGAGTCGCGCATCATGAAGGTTGCCGGAGGCGGATTTGAGCAATGCTACAACGGACAAATTGCGGTAGACATGGAAAGTCTGCTGATTTTGAAAACCGACACCGTGCAGGCGACCAATGACAAGCAACAAATCAAACCCATGCTAAGGCAGCTTGGAACCTTGCCAGTCGAACTGGGCAAGCCCACCACGCTAGTGGCCGATACTGGCTACTACTCTGCGGCCAACGTTAACGCATGTGGCGGACATCCCATCACCCCGCTGATCGCGGTGAATCGGGAGGAGCACCATCCTGACCCACTGGAGCGTTTTACCGAACCTCCGCCGCTGGCGGAAGACGCCACGGCTGTGGAGAAAATGCGTCATGACCTCAAGACCAAAATAGGCCGGGCGATTTACGCGAGACGCAAGTGCACGGTGGAACCAGTGATCGGCATCGTCAAATCGGTACTGGGATTCCGGCAGTTCCTGCTGCGCGGGCTTGAAAATGTCAAAGGCGAGTTGAATTTGGTGGCGATGGGATGGAATATCAAGCGAATATTCAATCTGAAGAACGCAGTTATTGCTTGATCGGGAGGCTTTGGGAAAAAGATATCAGGAATATTGACTACTAAGCACAAAACAAATGAAAAATGTTTTTTCCAATACACCCCTGATTGGGGAATATCGGCTGTCAGGCGATCAAGCCCGACAGGCTGCTAG
>JBDSEJ010000068.1:0-5009 GCA_039920105.1 Candidatus Nitrotoga sp.
CAGCGCTTTAAAACATGGGGGCTAATAAACGATCCCGGCTGCTGCACCCCGAGCAGTCCAAATTGCCCAGCCAAAAGTCGGGAAGAAACCTATGGTTTTGATTGGTGCCCTGGTGATGAGACGCTGCTGAAATTCGTCGGAAAGTCTGGCTATCGTGATCCGGCCTGTGATTTCAAGGATGCACCTGCCGACCCCGCCGACCCCAAAGGACATCAGGACGGACGTGAAGATGCCTGTAATCTTGCGTTTGGTACATCAACTGGGGCACTGGGTTTTCGCAAATTCCCAAATCCTAAATTTGATCCGGTAGCCTGGAAAAAACTCAATGGAGGTATGGGAACCTGGGAAGGCTATGACAGTAAAATCAGCAGTGACCCAAAACGTAATGATGCCAAACTGAGCCGCCTTAGCGACGGATCCATCGAACCGCCGTTCCGCATTGGCATGGCATGCGGTGCCTGCCACATTGCTTTTAACCCGGCCAAGCCACCCATAGATCCAGCCCATCCAAAATGGGAAAACATCACCGGCTTGATCGGCAATCAGTACATTCGCATTTCTGAAATTGTCGTTTCAGGTATGCCCAGCGATACACTGGAATGGCAAGTATTTGCTCACGCGCGTCCTGGTACGTCCGATACTTCGGCGATCCCCACCGATCAGATCAACAACGCTGGCACTATCAATTCGCTTACCAATATTGCTCAACGCCCGGTTCACGACAATACCCAGGTTCTTCGGTGGCGCAAGGCTGACACTTGTGCAACCGGCGCGAAAGAGCAGGATTGTTGGTGTGAACCAAATAAGCCCGGTAAGTGCTGGCAACGCAGTGTCAAGACTGAAGCCGTGCACCATATACTCAAGGGTGGCGAAGACTCAACAGGCGCGATAGGTGCGATTCAGCGCGTGTATTTCAACATTGGTTCGTGCGCAGAACAATGCTGGCTGAATCATCTTACCGATCTGCGCCAGCTTGATCCTACCGCGCGCAACTTCGGTCAGACGCCTTTTAAGCTCGGCCAGTGCCGTCGCGACTGCCCCAATTTCCGCGCCATAGAGGATCGACTCCATGACATATTTGCCTTCTTCCTCTCGCCGGAAAGTGCAGCGATCGATCTGCAAACAGCACGTGCAAACACGCAGCCGTCGAAGGCCGCCTATGACAAAGATGATTTAATTACTGATCTTGAGCGGGAATTCGGCAAGGGCGCAGTCAGCCGAGGACGTACTGTTTTCGCCGCCAATTGCGCGAGCTGCCATTCCAGCAGCAAAGCGCCGGCAGAGACGGTGGATTTTCATGCGCTTGATCCAAAAACCGGTTTGCGCGCCGACTGGCTTGGAAACGACGCGCTCTCCCCGGTGTCAGAAATTGGCACTGACCGTTGCCGTGCCCTGCATTCCAATCATATGAAGGGACGTGTATGGGAAGAGTTTGCGTCCGAGAACTACTATGCCCGTTCCCCTGAGCCGAATATCCCTGAGCAGAACGGTGGAGGACGGGGTTATTACCGCAATATCTCATTGCTCAATCTGTGGGCACACGCGCCTTTCCTGCATAACAATTCGGTGGGACCGGAACTGTGTGGGGGCGGGACGGCGTCTTACGACTTCTACCGTAACAGCTATGTAGACGCTGGCCAACCCGGCAACCCCCCGCTGCCGCTTGATAAAAGCCCTGCCTGCTGGAAATACGACCCCAGCGTGAATGGACGCTTCAAGCTGTATGTTGCATCGATGGATGACCTGCTAAACCCGTCACAGCGCATTCCCAAGGCAACCAAGCTCGATCGGGACATTGTGCTCGATGTTGGTCCACGAGTTTGGGACGGGTCTGAAGAAAAGCTCATCGGCTTTTCAGTACGCATTCCTGCTGGATCGACCGCAGGCAAAGTGGGTAATTTTCAGCACAAGGCATTTATCGCGGATCTGATTGCGGTCAAGCTGCGTCCGCAGCAGCTCGAAAAAATCTATACAACGCAATATGGAGCAGCCAACGCGCAAAAGCTTGTACTGGCAATGCAGGATACTGCCGACGCTATAACCCATGACCCTGGCAAACTGGTTGACGCAATCAAATCTGCACGCGCGCGACTGCCACTGTTGGGTGAGGTGTATTCCTCATGCAATGCCGAAATCGAAAATGACGGCCATCGTTTTGGCGAAGATTTGTCACCCTCCGACAAAAAGGCGCTAATCGCCTTTCTGGCAACGCTTTGAGGAGAACCAATATGCGCACCCTGCCCTTGCTTATAATTGCCGTCTTCTCATTGTCCGGCTGTGATTACATAAAAAATATATTTGCGGCTAAACCTGATATTTATTATGAAGCATACGGCGAGGGCTATGCCACTAAGCCCGATCTGGCTCAGCTTGAATACGAGCACTCCTTGACAGCTAAAGAACTTGTCAAGGTTACGCCCAAGTATCTCGACACGTTGACACAGGAGCAGCTTGACCAGTTATATGCGCGTCTGCCTGCCGGACCTATCCCCGATGGTGCATTCGACGGCAGTATCATTTTCCCCAAGGGCAGTAGCGGCAAACTACGTTTTGCTGAAATGCTTGGCGGCTTGAAAGGCCTTGCAGTTCAGTTCAAGGGTAAAAAGCTGGAAATAATTGGCGAGACCTTATGGAAAGGCAAGGTTTTTTACCGCGATGAAAAAGTGCTGCGCAACCGCATCGAAGATCTGACCATTCTTCGTCCCTTCATCGGCACGGGTGAGATTCCAAAAATCAGTGTCGATGGCCGGGATGCATGGCTGCTATTCCCGGCTAAGCTTTACTGCGGTCAAAGTCTGCTGGATTCCCGACGCGAGTCCATCATCATCGATTATGCTTTTACCGACGAACTCCCCGGATATCGAGAAAAGCCAGATTCTCTGGCTGGTCGCAACGGCCTCAAGGTGCGTGATGAAATCCGCATGGTACGTCCCGGCCTGTATCTGGGCCGTGCTTATCTTGATCGCGCTTTCGGGCTGAATTTCGTACTTGAAAATAAAACGCTGGCCAACGCAGGCGAGGCTGATTTACTTGCCGGAAAAATTACCCAGGAGTGCTGGTCTGGCGCATAGCTGGAGTTTGACGGAAAGTCTACATGAACCGGATAACAGGAGGCATATTGGCATTATTGCTGTGCAGTTTTAGCATGGGTGCCGCTGCGGATGACGGTGACTTGCCTCCGACCGGCCGTTCGCGCTTTGATTTTTTGATGGGTGATGCACCCGTGCCGTATCCTTTGCCGCGTCTGATAGCGCTTATCCGCTCGCAACTCGAAGCATCGAGGGATGGCTTATCACCCATCAAAATCACGTTGATTCCTCTGGGACGTTCGCTCCGACGCTCCGTTGCAGAACCCGATTTTTTCCATTTCCCAAGCGTGGTCGCGGTGGTGGATGGCGACTCCAAAGAAGGCCATACGCAGTTAAAGGACCAGTTGTTTTTAGGCTATAACGAGCGCGCGGAAGCCGTCGAAATTATTAGCTATAACGAGCAGGCCGGGCGTTTTGAATTCCAGGTCGTACGTGATTACCGCTCCGGCGCACAGCCTAAAATCTTTTATGCAAGCCGCGCACTGTGTCTTGCCTGCCACCAGAATAATGCGCCAATTTTCTCACGCCCGTTGTGGGACGAAACGACTGCCAACCCTGCCATTGCCTCGCGCCTTAAAGCCACGGGACGCAATTTTTATGGTATCCCGCTTTCTGGAACGGATATTGCCAGTGCTATTGATGCTGCGGCAGAGCGTGCCAATATGTTTCAGGTATGGCTGCAGATATGGCGCGAAGCATGCAGCAATGCTTGCCGTGCAGAATGGCTCGATGCCGCGCTTGTTTATGCCCTGTCCGGAAACTTGCCTGATGCCGATCAATTGAAATTCGCCGATCTGGAAAAACACTGGGAAAAAATATGGCCACAAGGTCTCGGCATTCCTGGCTCCAGCATTCCCAATCGCGATCCGTTCGCGAATATCGTTGAACCCAAAAAAAAATCACATGTTGTGTCGTCACAGACAATGGCTGAGCTGGCCCAGTTGGCATACATTCCCGCCCAACTGGAACCGCTTGCCACGCGTCCGCCATCAGAACACTGGACTACCCCAGATAAAACCAGATTAGTAACCGGACTGGCCGGATTGCTAAATAGAGCGGACATACAAGCATTTGATCGCGCACTAATAACAAACACCAGGGCGCAGTCGCAAACACTCACGCTGCCCTGTCGTTTTACCCGCAAACCGAGTCGTGTCGTGTTCAATTGCGCTAGCCCGGATGTGCAATTTTCGGGAGTATTTAAAAACGCCGGAAGCAATTTCAGCGGACAAATTGACCGGCTGCAAGTGGGCCATGCGAAGACTGCACTTGATTTGCCCCTATCTGGCCGCATGGCTAAAACGGGACAGATTGAGCTAATACCCAAGCGTGGAGCGAGTTTTGTTCGATTGTCCGACGGCCGCCGCTGGTCACGGCTGCAATTCAGCACTTCGCGTGCCGACCAAGGTTCCGCAACACTCACATTGATTGATGATTACGCGGCTGTGCGTTCTGTGCTGCCCCGGTTGCCGCTGATGAAGGCAAGCATTTTTGATGGTGGCCGCGTATTGCCTGAAGTGCATGCTGCATTAGGCCTGGCCAAGCGCGAAGTATCAGCGCGTGAAACGTTTACGAACAAGCTACCGCCAGCAAAACTGGAAATCGTAACGCCGCACAAACTTTCAGGCAGCGCGGCCCAGTTTTTACAATATTGCGGACAATGTCATGACAGCACAACTCATTTGCCGCCGAATTTTTTGCACGGCGATGCAGCCACCGTCAATACTCGCCTTGATCATTGCGCGGAACGTATATTTTATCGTTTAAGTATGTGGCACGTGGCTGAGGAGAAGCGGGGTAAAACCGCCATGCCGCCGAACTCGGCACTTGCCGCATATGGCTTCAATGCAACAAGCTGGGCAAGTTCCGCACCATTGGCCGAATTACTCGACGCTGTGCGCCAACGTATCGTCATGCAGG
>JBDSEJ010000069.1:0-4598 GCA_039920105.1 Candidatus Nitrotoga sp.
ATTCTGCTGTGCAATCTGTTGTTTCAGGATGAGTCGACGCTGCAGCCCTTCCGCGAAGATGTCGGTATCGAAACGCTGAAAGAATTCCGCATCATCCTGCGGCGCAGCATTCCCCTGCAGGTCGAGCAACTGATCGCCTTCGGAAGCGAAGACCAAAACCAGCGCCAGTCCCTGGACGACATCGTGCGCAGCAACCCGGCCTTGTGCGTCGAAACGGATGAACAGGGCACCAACCGTTACCGCGTGAATCTGTTGCAGTTGCTGGAGGGGGACAAAAAATCATCGCTGATGGTGAGTGCCCTGAAACGCTGCGCTACCTTGAGCTACGTGGATGAGGTAACCGACACGATGATCCTCGACTACTGGGTGAACGACGCCACCAAAGAGGCCTTTCGCGAAAACTTCGATGGCTCGCCGCTGGCGCTGTTCCAAGCCTTTCAGGTCTTGCTGACCTTGAATCTGTACCCGGTGAGCGATGCGCTCAAGGCGGACCTGTATCAGTCTCCCAGCCACTACGTGAGTGAGACCGTACCCACGCTGGCCTCGGACCAGCGCGTCATGCGCTTCAAGTTTGTGCGCTTCAGCAAGCAGGGCGTGGTGCAGCCGATGATGCTGAAGGAATTGTCGGACGGCGAGCACCAGTTGCTGCATAGCCTTGGCCTGTGCCTGCTGTTTCGCAACACCAACAGCTTGTTCCTGCTCGATGAGCCGGAAACCCACTTCAATCCGGATTGGCGTGCCAACTTTATCAGTCGCCTGCGCCAATGCCTGCCAGGCCATGCCGATGTGGCGCAGGAAATGCTGATCACCGCCCACACGCCTTTTCTGATCTCGGACAGCAAGCCGGACAAGGTGCTGGTGTTCAAGAAAGACAAGGCCAGCGGCACCGTGAGCATCAGCCAGCCCGACTACAACACCCTGGGCGCGTCGATCAACAAGATCACCATGAACACCTTCGACAAGCGCGAAACCATCGGCGGGCATGCGCAAGCGCTGCTGGAGGCACTTCGCGTTCGATTTGAGCAGGGTGAGGATGCCTCGGCACTGATCGACGAACTCAACCGTGAATTGGGCGATTCGGTGGAAAAAATTCTGCTGATCAAGGCCATTCTCGATAGCAATAAGCAAGGCAACGGGGAGGCGCAGGGCTGATGCTGTTTCCGTACATTTACGTGCCGCACCAGATGGAAAAGATGCAGGAATTCATCGAGTTTATCTTTTTAGATGTGTGGTGCAAGGCACCCATCGGCCTGGTATTCCATCCCGATCTGTTCGATGGTAATCCCGACCTTAAAGAAGTGATGTCGGAGTTCGGATTTTCTGCACAAGCGGCAGAACGCGGGAAGACGTTTTACAAAGACGTGAAAGCAATCTACGAACTTTTCGCGCCCCTGTCGGTGCAGGAAATAGTTCAATTCAAGCAGTGGTACCGAGGTAATAACGATCTGGAAAAAGTCTGCGCCAATGACCCGGCTGCAAAACTCGCCCGTTACGACGACATCCCTGTAGCCCACAAGGCTTTAAACGAACAACTTGCTACCTTTTTCAAAGGACTATATTCGCAATCGCTGCTGGATTTGGCTGCGCTACGCGCCAAGATCGGTGAGATCGACGATCACTACAAGAACTTTGTACAGACCAACAAAGCCGGCAAATGTCCCTTCTGCGGCATCAACGACTTATTGGGCGAGTACCACGACAAGCGCGAGGCCTACGATCATTACCTGCCCAAGGCGGTCTACCCATTTAATTCCATCAACTTCAAAAACCTCGTCCCTGCCTGCCACCACTGCAATAGCAGCTACAAGACGAGCAAAGACCCCGCTTACACGCCTAAAGATCCGACCAGGGCGATTCAGCGTCGCCCCGTTTTCTACCCCTACACGGCAGCACCCTATGCCATCGAGCTGCAAGTGACCTTGCAACCTTCAAACATCCCCAACTTGACGGCGGCGGACATCAATTTGCAATTTGGCCCGACCGCACTCAACGAGAAGATCGACACCTGGAAAGACGTGTACGGTATTGAAGAACGCTACAAGGCTAAGCTCTGCGGAGACAATGACGGCAAGTACTGGCTGACACAAGTTCTGGACGAATGGCAGAAAGATGGACGACACCCCACCGGTTTTCTGACGACATTATCGAGGCAAGCGCAGAACCGGCCGTACGCAGATTGCAATTTCCTCAAGAAAGCATTTCTCGATGCGTGCCAGAAAATCGGGCTTTTTGAGGACCCAAGAATGGTAAATAATCCGGCTCATCCAAAATAACAATGTCCATCTGCTTCAGACTGAGTGACAACCTGCCCTGTTTGCCAGCGGCCTTCTACTGTTCCAGCATATTGGCCTGATCCACATGGGAATAGAAACACACTTTGCAGTGAGACCGAATAACCGAGCACCAATCTTAAATTACCAGCATGTAACAAATCAAATTTTAGGGAATTAAGCATAGGCGGATTCAAATTTGAAGTGCAACTGCTTTTGCTGACGCAGAATAGCGCTTGGCTTTGTCACTTATAATCATTGGCAATCTTCTATTAATTTAGGCGGAACTATTACAGCATTATCTTGCCTTACCTTTCAGGTGACGCAAGTTACCTCACGTTTTTCCTCCTTGAGCGTGAAGTCTTAACTTTTTCCCAAGTGTTAAGACATTGCCCCTGCTCTCAATACGGTTCAGGGGCATTTTTTTGCTTTAAATTCAATTTAATCGAGGAAACAAAAAAGGTTAGCGATAAATAAACTAAGCGGATAAAGCCTAGTTTATTAACAGAATAGGACACTCGGTAAACTTTTCTTTAGAAGTAATAGAATTAAATAAAATTTTTACTGGGCAAGGGTCAGCTTAACTTGATCCGAACGCGAGGACTTAATTTAAAGTTGTAGTTTAATCATGCTACAGAAAAACTTCAGGCTGAGGCTTTACGCAGTTGGGTAAGAGCAATTCAATTAATTTATTTTGGCTGTCTTATAAGGTCCATCTGGAGGGGCATTGGGGCTCAGTAGAAACACTTCCCTATTGGCTTGCTGTGTAAGCGTCATGTAATCGGGGGCAGTCCGCGTCACCGCAGCACTTATGACGGCAGAGATTAATGACCCTAATGCGGATCCAGAACTATTGTTTTGAGGTGTATACGCGATCTTTTGTTTTTCATTCCAAATATCGGTTCCATCCTTGTAAACCATGCGGTATTCGAGTTCAACAGTAACAGTTGTGGAGAAAACTGCGTATTGGGCATCCCATCGATGAATGGTCACATAAAGAATCGCATCAGCATCAAAGAGCTTTGCCAGTGCAGCAGGCGGCTCGTTATGAATACGATCACCTTCATAGTATCCTTCCTGCTCAAGGACAAATTTTGTAGTGTTGACTGGAAAAACGTAATACCCTTTTTCGGCGAGTGGCATTGGCAAAGTTGCTAGAACATAATTCGGTGCTTCCACATCCAGCGACTTATTGACAATAGGAACCACAAGAATAGACCGGGGTGCAGAGGCAATAAACGCACTCATATCTTTTTTAACAGGTTGAGAAACGCATCCCGTTAACAAGGAAAATAAAAAAATCCAGAAAAGGATTTTCATATTTTTACTTCCTGCTTTGTTTTTTGTATTCTCTCCAGATTTTGAATCAGTGCAGTCATTAAACCTTTACTTTCAGGCCACACATCGCGTTCTTTCTTGTACATGATGATGGCTTTGGCAGGCGCCCCCGATTGTAAATAAAGCGTACCTAACTCAGCATAAAGACCCGGCGCAACTCTCTGGCCATTTTTTTCCATGAGCATCGTATGTGCCTCAAGATTTACACGTAGTTTTTCAACTTGAGTCGTATCTTTGTAAGCCGCATACAGATCATTTTCATAGCCTCCCCATTGATACAAACCATAATTGGAAGCACATCCTGTTAAAGAAATAACAAACAATACAAACAGGACAGTACGGCTCATGACTTACCTCATTTCACGAGAATAGTTCGATTAACTCCGTCGCCCAAGTAAAGTTTTTCCTCTATGAGTACTTGATCATTTTTGATGATCCGAATGTGATGACTGCCAGAACGTATTCTAAGGGATGCAACACCTTCTCTAAATTCTCCAATCGACCCCATGTCTAGTTCGTCAACATAAATTTTTGCATCAAGAAATCTTTCATCAAGAATCTTGAATGATAAGTTCGGACGCATATCTGTAACATTTTGTTTTTCAGTAGGCATTTGTGTGCAGGCAGTCAGCTCCACCAATAAACCTAGTATTAACAACAAGCCGATCGATGTTTGACGAATATTCATTTTTGGTTACCTGCATAACGGATGATAAGTTGATCAAGATTGTAAGCACGGATGGACCCTGAAATCACAGTACCCATTGATCCTTCATTCAAGTCGCCTTCGCCAAATAACGAATCGATGCGTATTTGAGCAACCTCTCGACCGGGAAGCGATATCTCTGCCCCAGTCTGGGGTGACTTCACTTTCTCCCCTTTAGTTAGCACTGAAAACGTCATTCCTGGGCGAATCCCCTGGCTCTTTCCTCCACTAATGTAGAGCAGATTCTCTTCCGCTTTTAGGATGTGTGTCTACCAGGGAAGACT
>JBDSEJ010000070.1:0-1577 GCA_039920105.1 Candidatus Nitrotoga sp.
TCAGACAGATGCGGGTACACCTGCCACAAATGGAACCTACAAATTTTCGGTAGAAGCATTGCAGGCGGGGAATAAATTTGACGCTAATACTTTAACCTTTGGCATGGTAAATGCGGTAACTCCAGGAGCTAATGGAGCTACGTTGGATGTGGGTAGGGTTGGTAGTGTTGCGATGTCTGCAGTAAAGCAAATTATCTAAAGTAAGGAGAATGTCATGGGGTTTCAACAAGGATTAAGCGGATTAAATGCTGCGGCAAAAAGCCTGGATGTAATCGGTAATAACGTTGCTAACGCGAGTACAGTTGGTTTTAAACAATCGCAAGCGCAGTTTGCTGATGTGTATGCAAATCTTTTGGGCGGCTCAAGTTCGGCAGCAGGGATTGGCACTAAAGTTTCGACCGTAGCTCAGCAATTTGGGCAAGGAAATATCAATGTAACCAATAATTCGCTGGATATTGCGATTAACGGCCAAGGTTTTTATCAAATGGACAACAATGGTGCGATAGCTTACAGTCGAAATGGCCAATTTCAATTAGACAGGAACGGTTTTGTAGTGAACGCGCAAGGCCATAAGTTAACCGGCTTTGCGGCTGATCCGGTAACGGGAGCCATTTCGTTAGGAAGTTCAACGCCATTGCAAATGTCTACGCAGGCTATTGTTCCGCAGCCTACTTCTACGTCTTCAATTGGCATAAATTTGGATTCTCGCGAGCCTGTGCCTGCAATAAATGTTTTTAGTGCTGATGAACCAACATCATTTAATAGATCAAGCCCATTGACCTTATATGACAGTTTGGGTAATAGCCATATTGCAACTCAGTATTTCGTGAAAAATGCGACTGCGAATACATGGGATATCCATATGACAGTGGATGGTTTTGGTCTGGATGGAACCCCTGCTAATGCAACAAATACCCTTTTAGGGACATCTCCTACTTTAACCTTTAATTCAAGCGGTCTTTTAGCTACCCCAGCCTCAGGGAATATAGTGGTACCTGGCGGTATTGTTTACGCGACAGGCTCCACTACACCTCAGCCATTGACATTCAATTTTCTTTCTTCTACGCAGTTTGGTACAACATTTGCTGTTAATAAGCAGGCTCAAAATGGTTTTACATCCGGTCAGTTAAGTGGGTTTAGTACCAGTGCGGATGGTACTGTTCTGGGGCGATATACCAACGGGCAATCCAAGGCATTGGGTCAAATTTTACTTGCTAACTTTGCTAATCCGCAGGGCTTGCAGCCCTTGGGTAACAATGAGTGGAGTTACTCTGCAAGTTCTGGCCCACCATTGGTAGGTACACCTGGCAGCTCAAGTTTGGGCGTGGTGCAATCAAGTGCAGTGGAAGATTCAAATGTGGATTTGACCGCCGAGTTAGTGAATATGATTGTGGCACAGCGTATATATCAGGCTAACGCACAAACCATCAAGGCGCAGGATTCAGTGCTGCAAACGATTACCAACCTGCGCTGATTAGTTACCTGAGTGTTGGCTAACTGAGGAGAAGAGGGTGGACAGACTTATTTATACTGCCATGAGCGGGGCATCGCATACGATGCAACAGCAAGCGACGGTG
>JBDSEJ010000071.1:0-5830 GCA_039920105.1 Candidatus Nitrotoga sp.
ATAGATACACACCCCCTATCCCCTGACCGTCAGTGAAGCATTTCAGCCGCATGTTGGCGGCCTACTTGTGTATTATGCAAATTTGCAGAATTCGAATCCTTGTTAATAGCTGCTGGAAGGTGGCTAGTAGCTGTCCAACCCTATCTTTATTCCTCGCGTGTGTAGGCGCGTCACTGGGGTATCATTCCGCAAATTTGCGGAAGGTTGATGTTTATTTTCGACAACTTGCACTAAACCTTTCCTACGTTGTTTATTTTGAAAATTTCTTCAAATGGGAAAAAATTGTATCAATGGGAGGGAAGCGGTCTAAAGGCGTGTGTTTTTCAGACATTTTCACCCCCCCCTTGCCTGTACATCTAAGAAGTAAGAATCAATATCGGCTTTGGTTTTGCCAGCGGCCAGCATCGCTTTACACTCAGCAATTAAAACACTGCGAAGCTCTTCATATTGATTCTGGGCTAATTGATGTGCCACCCTGTTGATGCTCTTCATTATATTTCGATTAAGTTCCATGATTACCTTCTCGCGTGCGTGCGTATGAGCGCACAACATTGATTTAGCGAACCATTTCAGGTTTTGTTTTGCCATGTTTTCGTGTGTTAGCAGTAAATGGAAGGGGCCAAGCGGTCTAGAAGGGATGCTTCCCCAGAGATTTGACCCGCCCCCACCATCAACCCAACTCACGCATCACGTCCGGGCAATCCCGCGCAATTAATTACACGCCACCAGGGCGGCCGCTTCGGGGCGATTATTCTTTTGTACCATGGGCAGGGCATCGCCAAACAGGTCACAAGGGGCGTTCAACGCTGTAACCTAATGAATGCGGGCTTTCCCGTTTTTCCCGCCCCACCTATAGGAGGGGGAGGAAACGGGAAGGTAACCGGGAAGATTTTTTACTGGTGCGATTAGTTGTCCCATAACCATTCCCCCTTCATGCCCATAATGCCTTTGCGCACCAGACCAGCAATTGCTTCCTTGGCGCGTTGTTTTTGGTGTTTGGCTTCTACCGGCATCAGTTCGGCAACAACTATCAGCGCATCATCAAAGGTAATGCACGGCCTGCCCTCGGGTGCGCCACCCTTGCCAATGTTCTGTGACATGCGAAGCGGTTCACCTAGTGCCTTGTGCGCTATGCCTTGATTGCTCCCAAGTGTTGGTATTTTCTTTTGAATGGCTTGCGTTGATTCATCCGGTACTATCACGCATGAAGTGATTGCCTCCCCTTCGACATCGTTGCCCACAGGCACAATTTCCAGCTTGAACGGGTGCGCGTCACCTGTAACGTCATCCTTGCACTTGGCAACACTCCACGCCCAGCGGGTGCCGGTTTTTATCACTTCCACGGCACCATCAAGCGCAGCATATAAACTAGAATGCCCGCGCAGTCCTTTGGTCGAGTCCTTGCCAGTGTGATGCACCAGCAACACAAGGCCACCAATAAGGCTTTGCAATTGCTTGGCGGCGGCGATAAGGTTGCCCATGTCTACGCTGGAATTTTCATCGGCTCCAGGTGCGGCACGGTTCAAGGTGTCTAGAATCAGCACGCCACCAGCACCGCCACCTGCAATCACTGCACGGGCAAGGTCGCCCACGTCATCGCTTAACAGGTCGAAGGGTTGCGTTATGAAGCGCAGCGCATCAGGCAAGGGCTTGCCATGGTGCAGGCTCCACGCTTGCACACGCTTACCGGCTCCCGCTTCATCTTCCAAGCAAACGTATGTTACCGGGGCTTGCGTAACGCGACGGCCAAACCACTCATCAGCACCACCGGCAACAGCGCAGCCCATGTCGAGAATCAGAAAGCTTTTCCCGCTTCCGCTTGCACCGTACACGGCGGCCAGCCCCTCAACTGGCAACACACCACGCACCATCCAGCGCATCGGCGGGGCGTTGCATAGGTCAGCACCAGTCAGCAGCTTGTAACGCATTACAAAGGATTGGTGGCGTTCTAGCAAGGCAGCCAATACACTGGCTCCCTGTTCCTGTAACAAGTCGTTGCAATCGTAATTTGAGGGCTTGTCGGCCGGCATCGTTACCATCTGGCCAGATACATCAGCGGCAATCTTGGCGGCCTGTTCTTCCTTGCCTTTGTCTGGAACAATCACCAATGAAGCGGCGGGGTGTTTTTCGTGCAATACCTTGGCCACGGTTGCCATGCGCCCGGCTCCAAAACAAACCACGGCGGCGGCACCTGTTGCTTTGCTCGCTGCCCACGCTTGGCCAATACCCTCACAGATATAAACCCGGTCTGTTATCTCGCCCACGGTGAAACACCCATCACCAAATGATGCGCCCGTTAGGCTCAATTTATCGCCCGGCACTGGAGGAATGAATTGAATGGTTTGCAGCTTGTCACCGCTCCAGCATGGCAGGGCTACATAACCTGCAACATTCTGCCCACGGATAACCAGCGGCGGCGCACTGGCTGGGTACACTCGCAATCCGTCCGGCGTTCCCTGTTTGCGGAATATGTACGGCTCAGCATCGGTAGCAGTTATGCACCGCGCCCAAACATCGGCAGCATTAGAGTTTGCGGCCTGTTTAATGCACGCAGGGGCGGTTTGTTTTGGCTTGGCAGGGGGTTAGCATAGGGCGGCTTGCTTTGGTGCGTGATTTGCTCGGGTCTTGCCAGCCTTGCGAGAAAGCCATTCTGTAAAGTGTCGCGGGTGTCACACCTCCAGCATCATCAAAACTTTTCCATACTGTGCGGCACTCATTTTCACCGGCATAATTTCCAGCGGATGCACTCCAGTTTTTGAAGTCAGCAAACTCTAATCCGGCAGAACGTGCAGACATTCCTGCACGCACCCATGTTTCCCGGTCGCATCCTGCATCAAGATGATTAAGCGCATCGCGTGCGCGGTTAATTTCATCTATTGCGCACCGCCTCACGCTTGCGAAGCCATGCGTTAATTTTGCGGCGGTCGCCATCGGTGAAGCCATAAATTCCGTAGCTAATTGGTAACCCGTCGCGGTCAATGGCCGGTACTCGCTGGCATGGTGCATCTAATCCACGGCGGCGCAATTCCGCTATCAGTTCAGGGCCGTTACTGCACCCGGCGATGCGGTCTAATTCCTCGTGTTTTCTGTTGCGCGTCATCAGTGCTTGAATGGTGCGCAAGTGTCGCGGGTTGGTTGTTCCGGCAAACTTGCTTGATGCGCTTTTTACTGTAGAATTTGCATTGCGGCTATCAATCGCAATTTCACTAAAAAGCTCGGTACTGGACACGGTGTCGGGCTTTTTCATTACGCAGCTCCCGTCAGCAGGTTGCGAATCTCTGCTACATTCCAAGCAAGTCGCCCACATATCCGAACCGGGCGAAGAGCTCCATTCTCAAGGCACGCCCAAGCGCGCAAAGTTTGCGGTTTTCTGTTCAGATAATACGCGGCGGCATTAGTTGGAACCGTTGGGCGGGTTACTTGCTCCAGCGGAGGAAATTGCAGATTGTGCGCGGCGGCGGCTGCCAGTGCGCTTTTGGTTGCGATGAATTGCATGGTGAACTTCCTTTTTGATTAAGTGAAGTTCACCATTTAAGTAGTGGGAAAATTCCCTACCTACAACAATAAATATTCATACAAACAGGACTACAACAACCAATAAAAAAGTTAGCAAACCTATATGCTTACTGGCTTTGTTCAATCATTGAGATATACAGATATTAGCTTTGCTCCGCTTATTTCAACAGTGGGAATTTGTCTTATTTTGCGTTCCCCACAATTCCTACGTTTCCCACAATCCCCACAAATCTATTTCTGTTTATTCGCCCACCATTTATCTCCTTGTAATGCTTCACGCATTACAGTGCCTGCATTATCAAAAATTCCACGCGACCCTTTAATATTTCGTTCCTGCATTATCACCATGACACGATGAGCATACCCACCAACAACCTCGCCTCTTTTTCTTACAGCTAAACTATCGCGGCAATTGTTTTTTGTGTCATGGTCAAAACACTCATCAGCAATTGTGCGGGCTTGCTCTTTCCAATCGCTACCGTTCACACCTGTTGCTGGTGTGCTTTTAACTTTGGCTCTTGACTTCAATGCCTCAAGGTCAGATTTCACTTTCGAGAAATCAAAGTTGATTCCCTTGGTGCGGAACCACCGTTCACACTCTTCAAGAGTTACAAGCCATCCGACAGTAGCTAACGGCGCATCATCGCCACCATTGCCATACATTCCGGCTTCAATCATTCGCAGAAATTCCGACCACGGCAGCCTGGTTTCAGGGTGCAGGGCTTGAAGCTCGCCGTGTGCAATATCCAGCAAGGCAAGCTGTTGTATGTCGCGGCCGCCTCGCGTACACCCTGCTTATCAGCACTGTTATACGCCACAAACAAAAGGGCGCATTGCGCCACTGTCAGGCATCCAAGCTTTATAAGTTGGCTTGTGTCGCCCAGCCCTTCAATGAAAAGCATTGACTCATCAATAATCTTTTCTTCATCGTCGCCCAGCTTTGCCATATTGCACCCCTTCAAGTGTCACCCTTCAAAATAGGGCACCAGTCAGGCGGGTGAAGGTTTCCCGCTTTTCGGCTTGCATGGCCTAGACTGGCGCTTAACTCGCTATAAGTTCACGACTACGCGAAAAACCTGCTTGCTCTGGTATAAACTCAATTCCCGCCTTCTCCAATATCCAAGCTTCTATTTTGACGCGCCACATATGGAGTAAATCAAGCTCCCGCTGTATGTAATGCTTTTCAGCTGTCACACTGGGCTTATGTCCCATTATCTGCGTATCATTTCCGGTAAGAACTTCCACCATTCAGATAGCGTATCAAAGCACGGCGCAACTGTGCATGCAAAGCGCGGGAGGAAAAATATCTGAAATCAAACAGCAGTAATTAGTGGGGTTATGTGCGGTAAGGCACAGACCGTGTTTATACTACCTGTTAACCTTATTGGTGAGTATGGCAATTCTGTCTTGGCTGAACTCGTTAGAGCGGCACAAAGTACTTTAATTAAGAAATTTCCTAACTCTATAAATGGAGTTACAAATGAATAAATCTTTAAATTACTTCACCCTTGCTTCATGCTTAGTATTCGGGTCCATGTTAGCCCATGCGGAATCTGGTTCGTCCCATGAAGAAATGGACGATAAGATATTCAAAATGGACAAAAACATGTTTAAGGACATGGATAAAGACAATAATGGAAAGGTCGACGAGCAAGAGTATAAAAATCATACAAAAAAGAAAAATTTATCCGATTTTAGAGTGTGGGATGTTGATGCTGACCGCTCTATTGATTTACGGGAAGTGGATATTGTGTCTCAAAGAAGCGGCTATTCTGAAGGGAAACAGAGTAGCGGAGGCAATGCGCAATCTGATAAACATTAATTTACGGTTACTATTGCTTAAACCCGTTTCGGCGGGTTTTTTATTTAAAGCTTAGTCTTGCGAATACTTGTTATTTAATTACTCGTATACCGGCTTGCACTGGCTCAAGTTCAACCCCAGCTTGCTCTAATATCCAAGCTTCAATTTTGACGTGCCACATACGCAACAGGTCAAGCGGGCGGCGGATGTAGTGCTGTTCCCTCACTCCTTGCGGCTTGTGCCCCTGTATCTGCGCAGCGATACCGGCGGGCATCTCTATCCACTCAGTCAGGCTAGCAAAAGAACGGCGCAGACCGTGCAGGGTAACTTCCACACCGGCAACAACGCACGCTTTATCGTGGGCTATGCGCGGTTCTACAATATGCCCGCTTTCCGAAGTCGCGCTACTGAATACCCATTCATTACGGCGCGGTAAGGCGGCCAGCAGGTGCGCCAGATAAGGTGTTAATGGAATTACTCGCAGCCCTTCCACCTTGTCATGTATGGTCATAC
>JBDSEJ010000072.1:0-7960 GCA_039920105.1 Candidatus Nitrotoga sp.
CCGAGGAAGTCACTCGGATTTAGATCACCGGTAGAGGTTTACAGCGAGTTGCTGCACAGTATGGAACTCGCTAAAACCGCTACTAAACATTAACTGTTGCAGTTGGTTTTTGAATCCGCCAAGTATAAAAAATTCTGGCTTATCAGGGAATTTTCTTAATGCTTTGCTAAAAACGCTTTTCTAATTTCAAGTAATATAAAAAATTGCTTCAACGCACGCAGTTAAGTTGATCCTCTCGATTTATTTTGGAGGCTTAATAACAAATAGCTCAAGTTATAAAATATCAATGTTCGCCTGAAAGGAAGTAGGTATGATGGCTTTAGTCGAAGTATCTATAAGTGAAAGTGGCCCATTAATATCACTTAAACATAATGGGCCGAACGAAATGGTTTTACAGAAATAAAATTAGAATTTATATGCCAATCCAACTGACCAAAAATCAATTCGTGTATCACCAGTGCTACTTCTATCACCTACATTATTTAAACGTTCATATTCAGTACGAATTGAATAATTTTTAGCGAAATCAAATTTTGCACCTATACCAAAATTCGAGCCTGTATTTGATTCCTTACGATGTGAATTAAAGCCATTACCTGAAATATCGGTGCTAAGCCTGCTTTTTACCATGCCTAATTTTCCAAACAGGCCAAATCCCGTGCCAAACACTGAGAATAAATTAGTGGGTGCAGTTATAACTGCAGCCACTCCCCATGCAGTAGCATCTCCAGTCAGACTCGTAGGAACGACAGTTGAACCATTAAAGGCTCTTGAATTACCACTAAACTTGCCCAAATCATAATAGGTGCCTTCAAGACCAACGACAGGATTTAACTGGAATCCAGTAAATACCTTGTAACCTGTATCTTTGCTATCTCTGTTTGTCAGTACTCCTGGTGTGTCTTTGTACCTAGCTTCACCAATACTTGCACCCACATATCCAGCAGAGTCCCCCAATCCGAATGTAGCATATGCTGAAGGCATTACAATGATATTTCCAGTTCCTAATATGGCAATGGCATAAATGATTTTTTTCAGTTTCATTTTTGGCTCCCTCTTAATATTAAAACTAATATAATAAATTTACCGGTAACATCATAAATGTAAAGTTGACATTACTGCTGTTTATAATATTAATTATTAATTAGTCAATCTGTACGGTACCCAACTTAATAATGCTCAATTTGTAAAATTAATCATGGTTATTTAAATATATAAATTATCAATTATTTTTTATGTTTGACAAATATAGAATATCTTACTTTATAAGTAACACAGATTTATAAAAAGCTACTTTAAAAAAAACGCTCTCAATGGGAGTTGAGAGCGAAAGGGAGAGCTAAATGATGCACTCCACTTAATGCATGTCCGGAAAATTTTCGACTACAAATAACAACCAAGTGAAATTATCTGTAATCTTTTAGCAAAAAGCGGAGAGTGTTTGTATATTAAACTTAGCCCAATATACAATCTGTGCGGCACCATACATTAGTATTATTAAATTTAACTAATAAGGTAATTGTTCAAGAATAATTCCTTTTCTAAATAAATCCATAAATTTCGCTAAAGTCACTTCTTATTAATTGGTTTTTAATCTGACTATCTATTAAATTAGCGCAAACATTTAGATTTAATTACATGAAATTAAATAATCTTGTATACCTATTATTTGGTGCGCTCAATAAATCGATTTTGATAGTGGTTGAAGCACAAATTTCAATTCATAAATAATATATTCTTAGCAAAATGTGAAGAGATTTTCACTTATATTGCAGGGGATATGTGTTAAATTTGATTAAAAAAGACTTTTTTGCTGCTTGAAATTTTTCCAAATTAATTCCAGTTTTTTAAAGCGAATTTGTTCATATTTGATGATAACAAATCCTCACCATCACTATTTCATACAAAAAGTTCGGTAAAGATTTAGATACTTAGTGCAAACCACATACTCTGCTTAGGTGCGAATCTGCAGGAATACCTCTTTTTACAAATATCGATTTGCTGAAAAGTAATTTGCTTGATATTTGTCGGTAAAGCATTACCCCGTAAATTACTCAGGGCTTGGTACGCTAGAATACAGAAGTTGTTCGTATTCCGTGTCATTATAATATTTCACTTCCGGTTATTGATTACATTTCATCCCCAATGTCTCAATGAGAAACGGCAAAAATCGATGGGATTTGATCAAATATATTTTTATAAAAAAAATTTGAATTTCCACTAATCGCGATAGATACCTATTTAATTATGCCTAATTATCAGTGGTTTCTCTTAATAGGAGGGATATTATTAGCGAGAGGTTTAACGAATACAATCCTTTCTCGTTCTCCGTTTACCTCTTCGATTTTGTATTTAATGGTAGGAATTGCATCCGGACCGCTATTTCTAAACCTGTTTCATTTTGATCCGCTTAAACAATCTGCACAACTAGAGCTACTTACGGAAATTGCCGTTTTAATTTCACTGTTTTCAGCTGGTGTAAAAATGCCCGTTCCGGTGAAGCTTTCCCGTTGGAGTCCACCGCTTCTACTCGCATGGGGCTCTATGTCTCTTACGGTGGGAATGGTTACTGCGTTTGCATATTTTATTCTGGGGCTACCGTTAGGTGCCGCTGTATTGCTGGGAGCAATTCTAGCGCCTACTGATCCCGTGCTGGCAACAGATGTACAGTCTCGGCATCCTGGTGACAACGATCAACTTCGCTTCACTTTAACTAGCGAAGCAGGTATGAATGATGGGAGTGCATTTCCCTTTGTTATGCTTGGAATGGGATTGTTAGGGCTACATGAGCTCGGTGATTTTGGCATACACTGGATTTTATTCGATGTCCTGTGGGCAACGATAGCAGCAATCATTATTGGCGTAATCGGTGGATATTCACTGGCTCATTTGGGATGGATATTGCGTGGCCAAGACCCTAAACATGAGATCTTAGATGATTTGGTAGGTTTAGGATTAATTGCAGTAGTTTATGGATTGAGCGTCTCTATAAATGCATGGGGATTTTTAACCGTATTTTTTGCTGGCGTTGCTTTACGACAGGCAGAGAACAAACTCTCTAGAACTAGACATTCGGAGCTACAAGGGGTGCAAACCAACTTGGTAGAAACTCGACCACAAGATCATGAGATGGGGGTCGTGACTTTAAAAAATGATCTACCTCCGAAAATTAGTGCTGAAGCTTTAATATTCGAGGAACATTTGGAAAGGCTATCTGAGCTTCTGCTCGTTTTTTTAATAGGTGGAATGTTATCGCTTCATTTTTTTAATTGGCAAACAATCTGTTTTGCTGCTTTTTTATTTGCCGTTGCTAGACCTGTTAGCGTGTTTGTTAGCCTCGTAGGTACTAAAACCTCATGGCGACTCCGGGGCATGACAGGTTGGTTTGGCGTAAGGGGTATTGGTTCTATTTATTATCTCATGTATGCCATTCAGCATAATCTTCCAGAAAAGCTCGCAGAACAAATGATTCAAATAACACTCGTTGTTGTTACGTTTTCTATTCTTATACACGGCACGAGCGTTAAACCTTTAATGAGTCGATTCTGGCCGACCAGAAAATAGTCGTTCCTCGTCCTCAGGATAGAGCCGTAATTGACAGCGGTTTTCCAGGGTGACTTCTGAACCTACTTTAGCCTTAGCAAAGATGAACGATGCTTGCAGCATGGCTTGAAGGATATACCGATGTTCTTCGAACTCTAAATTGTGGTGATTCAAGTCGTTTTGTGCTTTTTACGTTTTTAGTACTCACCTCAGGTATTTATATTAAGTGAACGGTCATTACTGAAGTGAGGTATACAATTTCAGAGATTGTCGTCGTTGCTTGAAAAATGTCATAGACACGTCACCATGTATATCCTTTCGATTTCATGCAGTGCTGAATAAGTTCTAGTTCATGAAATGAAGATGACATGGTATTAGAAATAGCCCCCTGTTCCGAATAACTGTTAGCTGCGCTATCCGTTGCTCTTTTGGCTTCAGAACTGCAAGTCGCCTCATCTTTTTTCCTTTGCGCTATTTCGTTTTTCTTATGAATGCCCAGAGATTGAGACCCACAGTCTTCTGCATTTACACAATTTGAAGAATCCTGTTCCTGTTGCAGTGGTAGGGCGGATATTGGTGCTTCTTTAAGTTGAGAAGTACTATTCGGAAATACGGCGCAGGCTGAGAGCGATGCAATTACGATTAATAGAATAAATTTCATTTGGTTACCTCGTTTGACATTTCATTTAGTAGCCTAGTGGACTTGATCATCTAACCAACATAAAATTGCTGATATTTTTTTACCAAAGTACGCCATTAATCAATAGCAGCATTGTTCAAATTGTATATTCGGTTATATTCCATCCCATCGCCACCTAATTCAACTCTCCTTTGACATTTTTAAGTCCACCTAATAGGAATTGCAGGAATAGCAGTGCCAATTTGAAGATGCCGATCACCTCTACCTCCGTGCATTTGCGTTACGCATATTCGCCCGCCTTATTTCGACTCGAGGTCATGACACATTTCTCCAATGCCGTTGCGTCTTCCACTAGCAGTGAAGGTTCGGTAATGGGCTCACGTGGAGCAGATTGGTTCTCCTCTCGATTTACCGCGATCAGCGGGGTGAATAGAATGTCCGCGCTCATGCGTTAACGTTGGCCGCAGTTTAGTAGCTGGTATCTGCCATCAGCATTGCGAGCTTGCCCGCTTCTACTGCCAAGGATCTAACCATGCTTTAACTTGGGTTTGACCTGTTGTTTGTCGTTGGTCGTATGCACGGAGTCGGTTTTTTACAATCAGTATATTTCCCATGCCTGAGTGGGTCTGTCTGTCGCAGCATTTAAATATCCTCTCGGCAACTTTCATGATGCGCGATTCATCGTCAGTGAGGGTTAATCTGGTCATTAATCCTGAGTTGCCGAAATTTCAGTCATAGGTGTATGATTGAACTATTTTTGTGCAGAGGTTTTAACCTCAAATTGGTCGCTCTAAATGTTGATTTTTGCAGATTAGGCCAAACATTTGTAGTTAAATGTCTAGATTAAACCAGCCTAAAACTTATCGTGTAATTCCATTTTGGTTAAATAAATTTGGCATGTAATCCACGCATATTGGTTAATTTTTAAGCAGTAGTATACAAACATATTTAGCTGAAACTTTCCTTGTTTAAGTCAGATATAATTCATGAAATCAAAAATTACTTGTTAAGAAGCCGTGGGAAGAAAATGCTCTGCAACTAAAAATAGAGGGGCATAATATTCTTTACACGTTGTCAAGGCACATTATCAGTGAGGTGAAACTTAAATCAACTTTTGCTATCTGCTTGGTAGGAGTTGCTTGAATCAAAAATGATTCTGTATGTTTAGCCAACTCAAGTGAAAGCGCATTAAGATTTTTGGCCTTGGCGCTAGAATGCAAAAAGTTGGGGCAAATTACACTGCGTGGCTACAATATGGCGTTAATATAAATTAAACCAAATTTTATTTATTAATATGTAAACGCCAATAAAACATCCATAAAACACGTTTACATAGTTTACGGCCTGATGTAGGCTAACATCAAATAAATTATGCATGATCTTTAAAATCTCGTGCATATAATTATAATGCAAGTTTATTATTTAGCGGAAAAAGGGGAGATAAATAATGGCCGGTAAAAGAAAAACGACTGAGGAAATGATTGTTTTTTTAGAAGAAAAAATTAAGACTCTAAGAGAAAAAAACGAATTAAAGCAACCTAGATCATTAGTATTAACTAAAAAAAGTGAAGGAATGGAACAACTTATTGCTGGGCTTGTTAATGTTGCAAAACAACATAAAACAACAGTCGCAGAGATAATTAAGGCAATAGTGCGTATTAAGAAAACTGGGTTGAAAATAGAAAATGCAGATCAAATTTCTCGAAAACCGGAAAATAAAGTTAGTTAAATTTTTACGAGTAAATATTACCCATAACATGTAATTAATCTAATTAATTAAAATAATTCAACGATTTTTTTATTCACATATTGGATTATTTGATAAATTTTGACGATTTTTTATTAGAATAGGTCATTAAAACGACCATTTATTATTATTAAATTTTGATTCCAATTAGCGTCTGAGTGCAGAATTGCACTATCTCATGGACGACTAAACCATTTCAATAAAAAATAACGGGCTTTATATTGTATTATCTACACAGATAGATAGTAATGTTATAACAACGGCACCAATTTTTATTGGTGCCGTTTGCAGCGAAAGTTAACACAAAAGAAGATATTTCAAAGATACAACCGGTATTTTTCATTTCATCAGCACTGATCTCCCAATTAGCGAATAACCTCCAAAGTTAAAACAAACTTCGTTAATTAAGTATGCCAACTTCCTAAAAGTTTGCAAACATATCACCTTGATAGCAAGGTTAAGTTCGAATCTCGTGTTATGGCAATTTACTGAGGTATTTAAAGATTTAACCCAATTAGTTTTTAAGTGGCAACCACCTTAGCGAAAAAAGTTTCTCTTCCATTCCTGCATATTAAGTAAAAATATAATTATGAATTAACTATTAAATCTACTTTCAATTTTGAAAGTAGATTTAAAGTTTTTTTGTATATTGCCGAAAGCGATATACAAGATCCATAGATATTGAGAGTACTGGCAGGGTGGTGCAATCTACTAATTTTTAGCCATTTAACGAGCACTTATGCGCTATCAGGGAAAAATTACAAATTGGAAGGACGATCAAGGTTATGGATTTGTCACTAATAACGGCGGAAGCGAAAAAGCGTTTGTTCATGTAAATGCTTTTTCAAGACGATCGAGGAGGCCAACCGAGGGCGATCTTATTACTTACGAGTTGGCAATCGACGAGAAACGTCGTTATCGTGCTGACAATGTTAAGTTTGTTGGGGAGAGAGCACCGTCAACAACTTCATCTGGCACAGGATCGTTTAGCACTGTCTTTACTCTTCTTTTTTGTTGCATCCTAGTGGGGGCCTCACTATTTGGTCGGATTCCGTTTATATTGATTGGAATTTATCTCTTGGCAAGTTGCATTGCTTTCCTCGCGTACGCTTTTGATAAGTCAGCCGCACAGAATAACCGATGGAGAACTCAAGAGAGCGCACTGCACTTATTGGGTTTGATTGGCGGCTGGCCGGGTGCTTTGTTTGCGCAGAAAAAACTGCGCCATAAGTCTAAGAAGAAGGAGTTTCAAACGGTATTTTGGATAACCGTCGTTCTCAATTGTAGTGCTCTCGGTTGGCTGTTTACAAAGAGCGAGTTTTCTTTCATTGCGTCGCTATGATGTGGAATAGTATTCCTATTGGATATTGATAAACATTTCAAACTTGAATTTACAAGAGGTTCTTTTGATATCAGATTCAGTCATTTCCCCAGAAACAATACAAGCGTACCGTGAAACGGACTACCGAGTAGATCGTGAGAGGTCTTTGGTATTACGTATTAATGAGTTCAACGAATCATTAGCCACTCTTTACAAAATCAACCGAGTAAACTGCTGCGCCTTCATCACGGCCTGCAATCCGTTTGGACAAGCTATTGATGAAACTGCCAATGCACATCTCCAAGAGAAACTTGCCAGTGAGATTAAAAATCGCGGACTCATTTATTTCAAAGGCTCGGGTAAGAATATAATTGGTGATTGGCCTAGTGAACCAAGTTATCTCGTTCTGGGTATTTCTCTTGAAGCATCTAAGTCACTTGGTATTAAGTATGACCAAAACGCAATAGTCTGGTGTGGATCAGACGCTGTGCCCCACTTGGTATTGCTGAGATAGACAGTTTTGCTGTACCCGATTACTACGCTAATCCTGCGCTAAGTTGGATTAAATTATCTAATACTTCTCTCCTCCCAGCGCACTGCAAGCTGTCCCATCCACACCAAGCAAGTTCTCCATGTTGTGACGAGTAATTTTGCTTAGGTGCCATTTGGTACATCATCAATCAAAGCAAGCGTTTCTATCAGCAGCAAA
>JBDSEJ010000073.1:0-3046 GCA_039920105.1 Candidatus Nitrotoga sp.
TCAATACGAAACGCGGATAGATATTTTTTGGTAATGAGGGGCTGTTGACTGCTGCGGGCAATTGCCCCACCAGTGCCCCAGGAAACAAAAAAGCACCATTGATATTATCGCAAGCGCTTGATTTAATTGGTGGGTTGTGAGCGACTCGAACGCTCGACCAACGGATTAAGAGTCCGATGCTCTACCAACTGAGCTAACAACCCAAAAGAAAAATCTGAGGTGCGAATTGTAGGCAGACTGATGAAATTGTCAAATATTTTCTGTTTATGAACCCTGCTATTAGTGAATGTTAATGTGTTAGCAACAGATTATTTTTGTTTGGTTTTTCACTCCATTATTTGTCAGAATTTTAATTTCTCATTTTCTGAGTCACTAAGACAGGATAGCGAAGAGCTTGGAGTTATTTTACAAGTAAACATCCTTGCGTACCCCTATCCACCAACACTTTGCCCGTAAATCTCGCTGCTGCACCATCCGTATTAACGACGTATATATACGCAAGTTTTACACGAATGGCGGCAATTAAAAATAAATTAATTATCCAAAAATTGGAGCTTACAAAAACCTGTTTAACGATACTAATGAACAATTTTACTTAAAAAAACGGAAGCAAAGACCTAAAAAAGTCCAAAAATATGCTGCACACTTGGAATTGTTGCGCTTCGTATTATGCTATGTTACATTTTTTACAATGCAATCAAACTAACTCACTAATATCTTGCTTCATATTAATAATCAATTGATTATGTTAATCGAATGCCTTCTATTTAGCGTCACCCAAAATTTAATGGACTGAGCATCATGAAACAAGGGTTTTATAAAGGCTCCATAAAAAACTCTACAATAATATTAATTCATAATTTGCATCGGTTTGGACATAATTGAAAAAACAGGTCTGATGGGCAATCCAGTTTCATAAATAATTTTTCATGGAATGCCGCCCTAGTTTCTATCCTTCACAACTCTAACTTATAACACCTATGGATGAAAAAAGTGATAACGCTAAATTTCGAATAGATAAATGGCTATGGGCTGCACGTTTCTTCAAAACACGATCTTTAGCTGTAGCTGCTTTAGAGTGCGGCAAAATATTATGCAATGGTGTGCGTGTAAAGCCTGCAAAATCGGTGATAGTAGGCGATATGCTTACTATCCGCCTTGGGCCATATCAGTTCATAGTAGAGATATTAGCTCTGTCCAGTAAACGAGGACCCGCTCCCCAAGCGCAGATGCTTTACAGTGAGACTGAAGATAGCCTTCTGCGTAGGCAATCTCTGGCTAATGAGTTAAAGGCACAGCCGACGCAAACTTTTCTCGGTGGGAGGCCGACCAAACGCGATCGAAGAGAGATTGAGAAGTTGAAAGGTAGTGTTTGGTAAAAAATCACGATGAGCGCTTGGTAAAGTAACTGCTTGATCATGGCATAATTCTTGTTCTACATTGAAATCACATATCTCATCTTCTAAATTTCCAGCGTCTGGTAGTCTGCTGATAAGTTACTTAGGGCAAAGTCACTACCTATAACGGTGCTTTAGGATCAGACTTATTGAAGTAACCGATTGATTATTCTGTACGTAGCAGATTACTTGAATCGTCGCATTGTATTGATGAGCAACACCAGATTTAAACGTTAACGGTATCATTTTGGGAAGGCTTTATAAATGTGGCTTCCGCCACTACTCCACTACACTCCCGGTTTACTGAAATCAGAATGGAACGCCCGCTCTTAAGTCAATATCATTTTATTACACACTTCGCACGAGTATAGGAACGGGTACTAGTATCGCCATAGTATGCAGCGTAGTTTCTGCCTGATTCAGCCATACAATTTTGCCTTAGCCTGAATTTTTCAAAATTAGCGAAAAAATGACTACTTGTACTTCCGCTACAGTCAACTCTGCCCCAGCACAACACCGATTTTCCCTCCACCGCTTATCACTTCCATGATTAGTTTGGTCATAGTTAACGCCCCATAATTGCTTCTAATATATATCGGAGCTGAAACTGATTCTTACACTCGACACTGTAAGAATTGGCGCTCAATGCACGACATATCCGGATATGACCAAAATTTTATGAAAAAACACCAATACCTACTTGACCCTGATAATGTTCAACCTTGAGCATCATTTCCATTGAACAAGGCATTGCAATGTACTGTTTGATCATGGCGGGCGGCGGACACGCGCAACTCAGCGTGCTCCAGGCACTTGCCCAAGAGCCCTTGAGCATTAATGCGGTGCTAATTACCCCCAACCCTTACCAAATTTATTCTGGCATGTTGCCAGGGTGGATGGCCGGACATTACAGCCTGTCGGAATGCCGGATTGATCTGCGCCCGCTAGCAGAATCCGCCCGGGCACGCCTGATTTTTGCCCAAGTCGTTAAAATAGATGCCAAGCGACGCCGAGTCTCGCTTTCAGATGGCATGCACCTCGATTACGATGGCTTGTCGCTCGATGTGGGTAGCGAGACCGATTTATCATTATTGGAAACGGCGAGAAAGCGTCTACTGCCGATCAAGCCGCTGGGTGATTTTGTAGAACGCTGGCCGGCCATTCTTAAGGCTGCATCGCAGCAAGATCATTACCGGCTCGTGGTGGTCGGTGGCGGTGCGGCTGGCGTCGAGCTGGCATTTGCCGCGCAACATGCTTTTACCACGCAGCGATGCTCGCAAGCATCAGTAGTGTTGGTCGCTTCAGAGAGTGGTATTTTGCCGGGTCATGGGGGCGGAGTTAAGCAGCGCGCCCATGCGCTGTTGGAGCAGCGCGGCATCACGCTGGTTCAGTCGCAGGCTGTGGGCACCTCGAAAGGAGTCGCGCTTTCTGACGGGCGATCCCTGTCTGCAGATTGCATCATTGCGGCGACCGGTGCGCGTCCGCCCGCTTGGCTGCGCAACTCCGATCTCGCGCTGGATGAACAGGGCTATGTCCTCGTGGATGCAAAACACCGAAGCATCTCTCATCCCAATGTATTTGCCGCCGGAGATGTGTGCATGCGCACCGACATTAGGCTTGCGCATTCCGGCGTTCACGCGGTATTTGCC
>JBDSEJ010000074.1:0-3540 GCA_039920105.1 Candidatus Nitrotoga sp.
GGCAGCCTGTTTTGCGGCTGCCGTTTTTATTGAATCAACATCATCAAGGGCATCTCTAAATCCAATTTAGTCACATTACGGCTTTACTCGAAAATCATCGCTTATATGTCAATTATATGCAGCGAAAATCTTTTTACTTATGCCTAGTATTGCTTAGAAACTTGAATTTTTAGAGACGCTCTTAAGCAAGGATTGCAGCCTTCATTCCAACTTGTCTGTGTATTTTTATAAGCAGATCAACCTCGATGAAATAGATTATATTTTATAGGCAATATGTGCAGTTATAATTTTCTAGTATTGAAATTTAGAAGCGCTCATTACTTTTATTTATGCTAAGTAAAGTTGGCGGTTTCCTATTGCCGCACCCTGCAGTGCTTATTCTGCTTTGGTTCTGTCTTATTATTTCTATGCAATCATTGCAACCTACCGGGATGTTGCTTGTCGGTTTTTTGCTGCTATCTGTTGCTTGTGTTTTGTCCGCTTCGCGTCTGATTACTCTGCTGCGACGTACGCGCTGGATTATGCTGTCGATGCTATGCATTTATGCCTATGCGACACCGGGTGAAGCAGTGTGGGTGTCGCTCGCACAATACAGTCCAACGCAAGAAGGTTTGATCAATGGTACTCTGCAGTTGTGCCGCTTGATATTTACACTAGCAGGCTTGGCTATTCTGTTAAGCCTATTGACCCGACAGCAGTTCATTGGCGGGCTGTATGTTTTGACTTATCCATTACGATATGTCGGTCTGTCGCGCGAGCGCTTGACAGTTAGCCTGGCGTTAACCCTGCAGTATGCCGAGTCCGCTATATGGGATAGAAATACTAATTGGCATGCCAGAATAGGACAGATGCTGGCCCCAGCTGAGGAGGTTACGCTACACAGCATTGAATTGCACATCTCTTCTTTCACTATACATGATTGCATGATACTAACTATAGGCTGCACCTTGCTTGTATTGGTGCTGTTGTGAGAATTGCACTCGGTGTGGAATACGACGGCAGTCAGTATTTTGGCTGGCAAAGTCAAGCAGGTGGCCATACGGTGCAAGATGCACTGCAAGTTGCTTTGAGTCGTATTGCCAATGAACTCATTTCAGTCATCGCAGCTGGACGCACCGATACCGGCGTACACGCATTGGAACAGGTAGTTCACTTTAATGCCAGCGTAAAAAGGCCACTGACTGCTTGGGTACGTGGCGTCAATGCCTTGTTGCCGAAAAGTATCGCTGTATTGTGGGCGCATCCTGTGCCGGAAGAATTTCATGCCCGTTTTTCTGCCCAAGCGCGTAGTTACCGCTATTTGCTTATCAACCGTTCAGTGCGCAATGCCATGCAGCATGGTAAGGCAGGGTGGTTTCATGCGCCACTGGATGTGCAAAAGATGTGTGAGGCCGCACAGTATTTATTGGGGGAACATGATTTCAGTGCCCTGCGCGCTGCGGAATGCCAAGCCAAATCACCCATCAAAAAATTGGTGCAACTCGATATCCAAAGGCAAGGTAATACAATAGTTTTTGATCTTACTGCCAATGCCTTTCTGCACCATATGGTGCGAAATATACTTGGTTGTCTGGTATATATTGGCAAGGGCAAATACCCGCCGCAGTGGATGCGTGAAGTGCTGGAAAGTCATCAGCGTAGTTTTGCTGCACCAACCTTTTCGCCAGATGGATTGTATCTGCGTAGGGTTTCTTTCGATGCGAAATGGGAGTTGCCACAGCTTGAGTAGGGTGTGTTTGAGCGAATATTCCAGTGATATAAAATGTGTGGCGCCATAATTACCTTGGCTTTTTTTAAATAAAATTTAATAAGATTAAGTGTCAGTACTCTTCATATGTTGAACCTCTAATCAGAATTGGGGGTCTTCATTTGCAATTATTCTAGGGATTGATGATTGAAATACTTAGATTGAAATCTGGCCTATCGCTTGAATGAACTACAATGGCGCCATGATTTAAATCAGTTAAGTTCATTACTATGACCCGAATTAAGATATGTGGTATCACGCGAGTGGAAGATATATTGGCTGCCTCAAACAGCGGTGCGGATGCGATCGGACTGGTGTTTTATGAGAAAAGCCCGCGTTACGTGACGCTGAAACAGGCCGCTAAACTGGCAGCTGTAATACCGCCGTTTGTGACACTGGTAGGGTTGTTCGTGAATGCCAGCGCAGAAGCGGTGCAAGAAACATTGCATCACGTACCGCTGGATGTGTTGCAGTTTCACGGTGAGGAAGAACCGAAATTCTGCGCGCAGTTCAATCGCCCATATTTGAAGGCGTTGCGCGTCAAATATGGGGTAGATTTGGTACAATGCGCGGCACGTTATAAAGATTCACAGGGCTTATTGCTTGATGCCTTCATCGAAGGTAAGCATGGTGGCACGGGAGTATCGTTTGACTGGACACTGATTCCGCACAATTTACCCCTTCCTGTAATCTTGTCCGGTGGCTTGCACGCGAGTAACGTAACGGATGCAATCAAGCAGGTGCGGCCTTGGGCAGTTGATGTTTCCAGCGGTGTTGAAGCATCAAAAGGACTTAAGGATTCAGTGAAAATTGCCGCATTCATTAATGAGGTTAAGAAAATTGGCTTACAACTATCCTGATAGCACGGGCCACTTCGGCCCTTATGGCGGTATTTATGTCGCCGAAACTTTAATGGGTGCGCTGGACGAATTGCGTGTCGCTTATGAGCGTTATTCTGTTGACCCTGAGTTCAAGGCTGAGTTTGCCTATGAGCTAAAGCATTATGTCGGGCGCCCCAGCCCGATTTACCACGCCCGACACTGGTCGAAACGGTTGGGTGGTGCGCAGATTTATCTCAAGCGTGAAGATCTGAATCATACTGGCGCGCATAAGGTAAATAATACCGTAGGCCAGGCGCTGCTGGCCAAGCGCATGGGTAAACCACGTGTGATCGCCGAGACTGGCGCGGGGCAGCACGGCGTCGCGACGGCGACCGTGGCGGCAAGGTACGGCATGGAATGTGTCGTGTACATGGGTGCGGAAGACATTAAGCGTCAGGCCACTAACGTATATCGCATGAAGCTCCTGGGTGCTACAGTAGTGCCAGTAGAGAGCGGCTCCAAAACACTGAAGGATGCGCTCAACGAGGCAATGCGCGATTGGGTAACTAACATCGAAAATACTTTCTACATCATCGGTACTGTGGCTGGGCCGCATCCGTACCCGATGATGGTGCGCGATTTTAATTCAGTAGTAAGTAAGGAATGTATGATACAGATGCCTGAGTTGGCAGGGCGTCAGCCAGACGCGGTGATCGCCTGCGTGGGTGGGGGCTCGAACGCCATGGGAATTTTTCATTCTTACATCGAAGTGCCTGGTGTGCAGCTTATCGGTGTGGAAGCGGCGGGCAGCGGCATTGCCAGTGGCCAACACGCAGCCGCTCTGACTGCGGGCAAGCCGGGCGTGCTGCACGGTAATCGTACTTATTTGTTGCAGGATGAAAACGGCCAAATCATTGAAACGCACTCTATTTCCGCGGGCCTGGATTATCCCGGTGTCGGCCCTGAACATGC
>JBDSEJ010000075.1:0-7580 GCA_039920105.1 Candidatus Nitrotoga sp.
GGATGTTCTGGCCGGCGGGCTGGACAAGGCGGCAGCACTGGGGGTGGCGGTTGGTCGCTGGCAGGCAGGATTGTATTTTGCTGCCGCAGTGCTTACTGTAACAGCGCTACAACTTGGCGGTAGCATAGGTTTCGTTGGCTTGATGATACCGCATGCCATTCGCCTCATCGGTGTCAGTGCACACAGATGGCTCATTCCATTGTCGACATTATTGGGCGGCAGCTTTTTGGTGCTGGCCGATACTTTGGCACGCACTTTATGGTCGCCGCTGCAATTGCCTGTGGGGGTGTTCACTGCGTTGCTTGGCGTGCCGGTATTGCTGTGGTTATTGAGTCGGCGGAGCTGATGCAAGCATTTAACAATCTGATTTTGGAAGTGCGTAAACTCACGGTAGCAATAGGCGGCAAGATGATATGCCGTGAACTTGACTTGATGATTCGTCCAGGCGAGTGCTGGGGGGTGTTAGGGCAAAACGGGGTAGGCAAGACCACATTGCTGCGCACGTTGGCCGGTTTGCATATGCCACAGGCTGGTATGGTGAGCTGGAATGGTGTGGCTCTGGCCGACCATTCCCGACGCAACATCGCGCAGCATCTTGGGGTGTTGCTTCAAAATGAAGGCGGTGAGTTTTGGGGTAGCGTGCAGGAATATGTGTTGTTGGGCCGCTTCCCTCATCGCGCTTCGTTTTTCGGTTATAACGCGCAGGATGAAGCACTTGCTCAGCAGGCTTTGGCGCAAATGGAGTTAAAAGATCTGGCACAACGACCATACAATACATTGTCGGGGGGTGAGCGGCAGCGTGCCGCAATTGCCCAGGCACTGGCGCAGCAGGCACAGTGTTATTTGTTGGATGAACCATTGCAGCATCTTGATTTGCGCCATCAGGCACAGTTGATGCAGGTGTTTAGCCGGTTGAAGGAGCAAGGCTGTGCGTTTATGATGGTGCTGCATGACACGCTGTGGGCGCAACGCTGCTGCGATCATGTGCTGCTGCAGTTTGCTGATGGTCATGCGCTGCATGGTACAGTGCAAGAGATGCTGACGCGTGCGCACTTGGAGGAGCTGTATCAGTGCCCGTTACGCGAGCTGTCCGTGGAGGGAGAGCGCTGGTTTGTAGCGGGTGTATAATCCGCGCTCCTAATTATGTCGCTGTTTGTTGCGGCATTTCTGTCACAGTAGAAAGCAATGATAAAAAAACTGCTCAAGCGCATGTTCGGAAAGTCTGTTCGCACGCGGATAGAAGGAAACTGTCACATCATCCCCTTTAATGTCAATGGCGTTAGTCGCGATGGTATTAGTCCCGCTGCGTGCAGGGTTACTGATGGACTTCAGGCGGCGGGCTACGCGGCTTTCGTGGTGGGCGGTGCGGTACGCGATTTATTACTCAATCGCCATCCCAAAGATTTCGATATCGCAACTGACGCCACGCCGGAAGAAGTGCGCCGCGTGTTCCGGCGTTCGCGCATCATAGGACGGCGCTTCCGCCTGGTGCATGTATTGTTCGGCGAGGAAACTGTGGAGACATCCACTTTTCGCCGCAAGATAGAGAGTGAAGATGCAGAAACTGATGAGCATGGGCGGTTGCTGCGAGACAATGAATTTGGCGATAAAGAGCAGGACGCGGCACGACGCGATTTTACCGCCAACGCGCTGTTTTATGATCCGTCCAGTCAGCAAATTTACGATTATCACAATGGTTATGCTGACATTTGTGCCAACACCCTGCGTATGATCGGTGATCCGGCCGTGCGTTACCGCGAAGATCCTGTACGTATGCTACGCGCGGTGCGTTTGTCGGCCAAGCTGGGCATGAAATTGGAGGCTGCCACCGCTGCACCCATCACCAAAATGAAAGACTTGCTTGGTAACGTGCCGCAGGCCCGCTTACTGGATGAGATGCTAAAGTTACTGCTATCGGGGCATGCGTTGGAGTGCGTCAAGAAATTACGATCTATGGATTTACACCATGGACTGTTGCCGATGCTGGATGTGATATTGAAACAGCCTTTGGGCGAAAAGTTTGTCATGCTGGCTTTGCAAAGTACCGATCAGCGTATTCGTGATGAGAAGTCTGCCTCGCCTGCTTTTCTGTTTGCCGCGCTACTATGGCACGATGTACTGTCTGCCTGGAAAGTGTATCAAGATGCAGGCGAGCGTCCAGTCGCAGCACTACATGCAGCGATGGATGATGTACTCAACAGGCAACAGGCGCAGATCGCCATCCCCCGCCGTTATGATGCGGTCATGAAGGATTTGTGGCTATTACAACCCCGTTTCGAGCAGCGCGGTGGGCAGCGGCCATTCCGCTTGTTGTCTCAGCCGCATTTTCGCGCTGCTTATGATTTTTTGCTGCTGCGTTGTGAAAGTGGCGAGGTGGATTCGCAAATAGGTTTGTGGTGGGACGAGTTTCAGGATGCAAATGACGAGCGCCGCGCCGAAATGCTATTGCCTGGCGAGGTAGTCAAAAAACGTCGTCGCCGCAAGAAAGCGGGCATAACAGCGCAAGCGGAACAGCCGATTAAATGATGCGTTTCAAGGAACCCTGCATTTGCGGATTGGAGAGTAAGCAATGCTCTTTATTCTGTCTGTCTACAGTCAATAAATGCGATGGGTATCGTTTCCCTGCCCATATTCTGCTGAATTAGTGTTAAGGCATATTTAAGAATGAATTTCATGCATACGGCATTCATTGGCTTGGGCAGTAACCTAGATGACCCGCGCGAACAGTTACTACATGCTTTGCGGATGTTAGCCAGTTTGCCACATACCAGAGTATTGGCGAGTTCTTCGTTCTATCGCAGCGCGCCAATAGGTTATCTCGAACAGCCAGATTTTATTAATGCAGTTGCGCAATTGGAAACGACATTAAGTCCCAGGGCATTGCTGGATGTCCTGCTTGGACTTGAACAAGAGTGTGGTCGCACACGAGAATTTCGTAACTCACCACGAACGCTGGATCTGGATGTGTTGTTGTATGATGATTTGCGTCACCATGAGCACAGCCTGACCATTCCTCACCCTCAGATGCACCTGCGTGCATTCGTGTTGCACCCATTGTTGGAAATCGCACCGGATTGCATCATTCCCGGTGTCGGTGCAGTGGCAGAAGTATTGTTAGGGTGTCAGCAACAGCAACTGGAGCGAATTATAGATGTTGTTTGATAAGTACCGCTACGTAGTGGTCGAGGGGCCGATCGGGGTGGGCAAGACTAGCCTGGCGCGTAAACTCGCCAAACATTATGGAACGAATGCGCTGTTGGAAAAGCCCGACGAAAACCCTTTTTTGACACGATTCTATGAAGATCCCGCGCGCCACGCATTGCCTACTCAATTGTTCTTCTTGTTTCAGCGCATTGATGAGTTACGTGATTTAGCGCAGATGGATTTATTCCGCACCAGTACCGTGACGGATTATTTGTTTGACAAGGACGCGCTGTTTGCCCGCTTGAATCTTAGCGACGATGAGTTTGCGCTCTACCAGAACATTCATCACAAACTTGCACCACAAGTACCTGAGCCGGACTTGGTGATTTACCTGCAAGCTTCACCGGAAGCTTTAATCGAACGCGTGCACAGGCGTGCCGCACTTTACGAGAGGCAAATTGCTGATTCCTACCTGACGCGTTTGGCACAGGCATATAGCGATTTTTTTTATCATTACGATACGGCGCCAGTGTTTGTTGTGAATAGTGAGAATTTGAATTTTGTGGATAGTGACGAAGATTTCGCCTTACTGCTACAGCGTATCGAAGGGATGCGCGGCCAGCGTGAGTTCTTTAGTAGAGGAGCATGATGCGAACGACATTGACATCATTGCAGGCATTACGTGATGAGGATGAAAAAATCGCTGTGTTGACCTGTTACGACGCCAGTTTTGCGACGTTGCTGGAAGCATGTGGTGTCAATGCATTGCTTGTGGGCGATTCGCTCGGAATGGTATTACAGGGGCACGAAACCACACTGCCGGTGACCTTGGACGAGATGGTGTACCACACAGTTTGCGTTGCACGAGGGACGCAACAAGCATTCATAATCACCGATATGCCTTTCGGCACCTTTCAGGTCAGCCCGGAAAAGACATTTGAACATGCCGCGCGTCTGATGGCAGCGGGCGCACAGATGATTAAGCTCGAAGGCGGTGCGACGATGGCCGAGACTATTTCCTTCCTTACTGAGCGTGGCATTCCAGTATGTGCCCATATTGGACTCACGCCACAGTCGGTGCACCAAATGGGAGGTTACCGTGTACAGGGCAAAATTGATGCCGATGCACAGCGACTGTTGCAAGATGCAGTTGTCCTCGAGCAGGCTGGGGCTGGACTGTTGGTGTTGGAGGCCATGCCAGCGCTGCTGGCCGCAGAAATTACCGCCAATGTTTCTATTCCTACCATAGGCATAGGTGCGGGTGCGGATTGTTCCGGCCAAGTGCTGGTGTTGCACGACATGCTGGATATTTACCCAGGAAAAAAAGCACGTTTTGTGAAGGACTTTATGCAGGGCGCGCAAAGTATTGCCGACGGGGTGACGCGTTATGTATTAGAGGTGAAATCCGGTGTCTTTCCCGGTGAGGAACACAGCTTCTGAAAGGAAATATTTTTTTAAGGGGCATTGGATGCTAGTTATACACGGCATTGCCGAACTAAGCGTGCATTTGCGAGATGTAACGGATATCTCCTTGGTGCCAACCATGGGTAATCTGCACCAAGGGCACCTTGATCTGGTGCGGATTGCGCGCCAGCAAGGCCAGTTTGTGGTGGTAAGCATATTTGTCAATCCGCTGCAGTTTGGCATGAACGAGGATTATTCCAAATACCCGCGCACACTTGAGCAGGATTGCAAAATATTGGAACAATGCGGGGTTGATGTGGTATTTGCGCCGAGCGAGTGTGAGTTATATCCGCAGCCTCAGCAAGTCACCGTAGAGTTACCGCCCATCGCCAATGAATTGTGCGGTGCTTTCCGTCCCGGTCTTTTTCGCGGCGCGGCGACAGTGGTGCTGAAGCTGTTCAATATTGTGCGGCCGCACATCGCGGTGTTCGGCAAAAAAGATTATCAACAGTTGTATTTAATGCGCCAAATGGCGACACAGTTGAATCTGCCAGTAGAGATTGTCGGCGGCGAGACTGTGCGCACATCAGACGGTCTGGCGCTGAGTTCTCGCAACCAGTATTTGAGCGTTGCGGAGCGAACGGAAGCGGTTTTTCTATACCAAAGTCTTGTTGGAATTCGCCTGGCGATTATGGATGGTGCAACGGATTTTCATAAATTGGATCGGCAAGCTATGGAAGTGTTTGCTGCGCGTGGTTGGCAGGTCGACTATGTGGCGATACGTGCTCAGCTCAACTTGGCTGAGCCAATAGTTGGCGAGCGTAATCTGGTCATATTGGCTGCGGCTTGGCTAGGACAGACCAGACTTATAGACAATCTGGAAATCTTAAGCGATCAGGTGAAGCCGCTATAAATTTAAAACTTAAAACGAGTTCAGTCGGCAAAATTAAAATCGGATAAGCTACAAACCAAGGCTCACACGAAATTCGAGTACTGCGTATTATTTAATATACAAATAAAGAATTTCTTGAGTGGTACAGTATTGGGTCGAAATTTGGATTTATAGAGGCGTCCTTATATAATGCCAGCCCTTGTTCTCCCATAGGGGGTAACGCAATGCAAAGAACTATGCTCAAAGCCAAATTGCATCGAGTGCGTGTGACGCATTCGGAATTGCATTATGAAGGCTCGTGTGCGATCGATGAGGATTTATTGGATGCTGCTGATATCCGTGAATATCAGCAAATCGATATTTATAACGTCACCAATGGTGAACGTTTCACCACTTATGCCATCCGCGCTCAACGCGGTTCTCGCGTCATCTCGGTGAATGGCGCAGCGGCCCATAAGGCCAATCCGGACGATATTTTGATCATTGCAACTTACGCACTGTATACCGAACTGGAGTTGCAGAAATTTCATCCTCAGTTGGTGTATGTGGATGAAAATTATCGTATTATTGCCCAGCGCGATGAAATTTCAGTACAGGCGGCGTAGCTAATTATTTAATTAACCTTGCGTCTTCACAGCTCTGAAGTTATTTGCTCAGTGTGCGACAGGACTGGGTATGTGGCGCAAAACGAACATCCCACCTTCCGGCTCACACTCCGCTTGCGGTACGCCAAGTTGGCTTCCGAGGAAGCCGACTCCAGTTTGAAGAGCTATTATCAACCCCGATAGCGAAGGCCAGCAGAATGCACCCCAACTAATAAGGTTAGATTGTACGAAAGGGAACGCTACCCTTCTAATCTCGATTGGATATAAAAGAGAATTGTGGCCATGTTTCACAAAAATGGCAGCATTGCGATTTTCTCACGTTTGGAAATTACAATTATTCATTCGTGATGCTCGTCTCTCTCTTTGCATAAGTACGCGTCATCAATCTGAGCGTATTCATCTGATCTTTGAAGTTCTTGCAACCGCTGCACATAATCACATGTAGTTTTAATGGGATTCGTTCGGTGATCGAGAGGGGTCGTTCTTGCAACTCGGACATCAGACGCGTAGCGTCATGGCAATTCATCATTTCTTTCTCCTTGCAGATACCATTTATTTTCAATGCACTCACGCAAGCGCAGACGCGAGCGATACAACAGCACATGTAGATTGCTGGTGGTCAAATTCATGGCGATACAAATTTCGTTGGCATCCAGCTCGATAAATTCGCGCATCATGAAAATCCGCGCCTGTTTGGGCGGCAAACGTTCCAGACACGCTTCAAACATGCTCCAGAAATGCGTTTCACGCAGGGACGCTTCGGGATTGCCCCACGCTACTGGCCGTTCATCCTTCTGCCAGAATCCTTTCCGGTCGAATAATTCGGAAAGCTCCTCGTCCTCTTCGTCCTCGTGTAACAAGCTGCTGGCATTTATCACTCGCTGCTTTTGCCGCAGCGTATCTGCGATCTTGTTCTTCAAAATAGCAAAAATCCAAGTCTTGAGTGCGGCGCGCCCATTAAAGGAGGATGCGTTCTTCAGCGCACCGATCAATGCTTCCTGCACCGCATCTTCTGCCAAGTGACCGTCTCCGAGCTGAAGCGTGGCGAATTTGATCATCTGTCTGCGTATATCTTGCAGAAATGCCGCATCAGTCAGCAGATTTCCGGTCTGATTGGTGTTTTCCATGTGGTCTCGATTGACAGTCATTACTTTCCCTCCGTTCAATCCCATTCCTTGCTGCACCGTAAATTGCCACGCAATTGCACCAGCAATTCATATCAGATCAGGCAATGAGATTGTATCGATATGCGGCATGCTTCCTTACTGACTCAGTAAATTCTGCAAGCTCGCCGACCATCTCCGCAATCTTGAGTGCATTAATGACGATATGGTACGACACTCCGATTTTAAAATACGAGTCATGCTGTCTCCTTGTGTACGCGATTCAATGCGTCATACTTGCGCACAAAGCGGCGATCGATCCAGCTCTTCCAGACCCACACCCAATGGCCTTGGGCGCTGAACACGCCCCAGGATGCGATGGCGTGTTTCGGGCCGGTCGCCAACAAGTATAATGATCTTTTGCCCGGCCGG
>JBDSEJ010000076.1:0-3380 GCA_039920105.1 Candidatus Nitrotoga sp.
TGGGGATAATGCATGAATTTAAAAAAACCTTAACAAAAGTGCTTGACATACTGCTGGTTATCCACAAATCAGAAGCATACTCAGTTGTAAGGATCATTTTAAAACAACAATTGAGTAATAATTATAAGTAACTGTTTTTATGTAAATATAATTTTAGCCTATGAAATGAGCAGCCAGGAAATTCGTATATAGAATTAATAGTTAACCTAGTTATATTGAAATTACTCACAAAGTTATCCACAGATTTTGTGGACAACAAAAATATTTAATTAAGTCAATTAGGTTAGCTCATTTTTATAGAAACTTAAGGAAGAAAACTAACTAAAGTGAAATTATTCTCATTGCCCAGAAGTTATATTGTCAACACTATATTAAGACTCACAGCCTGGGTTGTTGCGAAGTTCGCAAGCTTGATCATGACTTCTCTCCAAATGGGTCAGACCTATGCCCTCCTTACATGGATCGGCACGGACCAAAAAACCTCCCCTGCCCCGGCATGAATTCGGCAAAAATCCCCTTTAGATGCTTGTTAATGGCTGTCACAGACACGACGTAGACAATGGCGGTCAACTTCTGCATCAGAAAGAAGTTCTAGTTCCTTAGCACATTTCCACGCTGGTTTCCGATCATCAAAAGACGGCGAGAAAGATCATGAATTCAACCGCCGATGAACGGCTAATAGAATCCGCCTATAGTTTGCGGGTTATCTTGGATTGATCCCATATGACTCGGCCAGCCGTTCCAACAAATCTTTGTGGCGCGCTTCTATATCTGCCAACTCAAACGTACTCAAGGCCAGCAGGCGCTGCGAGTTCGGCAGGTTCTCGACGCGATCCTCGAAATAGCGCACCCGTTTGTGTGCGAAGTTCAGGTTTGCCAGCGACGTATTCTTGCGCCGCGACAGCAGCAACAAGTTACCCAAGCGGTGCAACCACGCATCGCGCTGCTCTGCCGTGTAATCCTTGAGCCATTGGCTACCCTCTCCCGGAGACTGCGGCAGAATGTGTTCCACGCTGATCTCATCTGGCAGGTTCAGCGGAGCCGCATGGCTGGCCAGCAGATATTCCAGGCGCAGCAAGAGGTACTTGGCAAAGTGCCGACCGTAGATGGCACCGTCCAGCAGGGTGGCCAGTTGCTTGCCATCGAAATCGAACGCCTTGCTGGCCAGCACCTCATCGGGCGTTTTGGCCGCCTCGATGGCCTTCAACACATCGTTCATATTGCTGATGCGCTGGGTGGGCGTATGGTGAATTATCCAGTCCGCGGAAAACTTGTTGTCGATGCGCTCGATCAATTCGAGCAGCTTCTGCTCCTTGAACTTTCGATACCACGCCAGCACCGGCGGAATCCAGTCTGTGGCAGGCAGCCCCCGGCGCATCACGTTGATGCGGTTGCGATAGGCGTTACCCAGCGAGGCAGACAAGCCCTCGAGCTGGATAACCTCGTCAAAGGCGTCTTTATAGGCCTTCACTGCCTCAAAGGTATCCGTGCCCAGCGCCAACAGTGGCGGCTTGGCCCCATAGATGCGTTCGTCGAATTCCTTAAGCAGGCTCCTGCGCGCCTTATCCTTAACGTAGATGGTGCGCACCAGCGACAGGAAGCGGTCAAACTCTTCGCGGCCCATCTCGCCCTCGACCTCCTCCCAGTATTCGGCCCATTTACCGCGATCCTTCTCGCCGGATATCGCCCCCAGGTTTTTAGCCTTCAGGATGTCACTGTTTGAGAGCGGAATGCCCCGGTCGTTGAGGATAGTGAACAGGCGGAAGGCGTCTTCCAGATCATCGGTAGCCACGTAGATAAGCAGTGCGTTATTGACCAGGTAGCCGACAAAGCGGTCAAAATCACCCGACGTGGGAAAACGCTTTGCATCATCAAATGTGGCATGCATGGTCTGCATGCCAGCAGCCATATTGGCCAGCGACAAATTCCTGGTGGATGCGATGCCGGCCAAGTCCACGCTGCGCGAACCATCGTCGGCTTTAATATATCGCTCGATGAAATCGCCCACGTTGTCGCGGATTTCGTAGACGATGCGATTGCGGCCAGGAATCTTCTCCCACCTGTTTTCTTTCTGGAATAGCATCTCTTGGCACGCGACTTTGAGTTTGTCATCCGTCACCCGGTCGCGGATGCACGCCAGCATCAGCATCAGGGTGGTCAGGCGCTGCTGGCCATCGAGTAATTCGTACTCCTCAAAGCTTTCGCCGTCCGTAGTACGTGTGGCCTTGCGTAGCACTATTGAGCCCAGAAAATACTGCCCATCCGGGCTGTGCTCGCTGGCGTGGCTCACATCGTCAATCAGCTCGGAGATTTCATCCTTGCCCCACACATAAGCCCGCTGGTAATGCGGAATGCGAAACCAGAAGTGCGAGAACATCTCGCCGATAACGATATTGGCACTGTCGATTTGGCCTTTTTTGTTAGAGCTCATTTCACCCCCTCACGTATAGTCGGTCCGCTTTTTGCGTTTGCGTGTAATTTAACTATTGTATGTTGCCCGGATAATGACCTGCCATACCTTATTCCAGTGATTGTCACTTTTCTTATAGCCCGTAAGCTTTTTCCATACGTTTTTATCTACTCATTGCATAGCATGCGTTCAAGAAGCCCAAGACCCTTTTCCGATCTGAAAAGTTAAATAGCCGAGCACCAAACAAACTGGCGCATTCTTGAGATAGTTTCTAGTCATCGCCCCTCGCCCCCTATTTGAAAAACGCGACAGCAAGGCAAGGAGACACCCGCTAGCAGCCTTATTGCGTAGTAAATCATCAACTCATTTGGATTGAACCGGACTTTAAAGTACATTACCGAACCTCGCTGTAGCAAGTATCTCGCGGGGTAATTAATGGCCATTCAAATGTAGCCCAATTACAGGGCCGCGAATCTTCTAAGATTACCTAACCATAAGAGCCAAGCAGAATGTCACAACTCGAACATATCGAAGCCATTGAGAAACGTCTCTGGAGCGCCGCTGATAACCTGCGCGCCAACTCCAACTACGCCAGTAACGAATATTTTCTACCTGTTATGGGCTTGGTGTTTTTGCGCCATGCCTATAGCCGTTATCTGATGGTGAAGGAAAAGATCGAGCCCGATCTGCCCAGCCGTGGCGGCAAGACGCGCGCGCTGAGCAAAGAAGACTTATCCCAGCAGAGTGCTATCTTTCTGCGGCCCAAGGCGCAGTTCGATCACCTCGTTTCCCTGCCTGATAGCGAAGACCGCGCCCGCGCAATCATCGAGGCGATGGAGTCCATCGAGGCGGATTACGAAAATCTGCGCGGTGTGCTGCCCAAGGGTGAATTCCAGGAACTGGACAATCAGGTTCTCGGTCAACTGCTGCGCACACTCAACCCGGAAGAGTTGAAGAAAGTTTCCGGCGA
>JBDSEJ010000077.1:0-3696 GCA_039920105.1 Candidatus Nitrotoga sp.
GTGGATGGCCGTAGTTGCGAGCGCTGGGTATTAGGAGATTGGCAGGATACAGGGAATGCCTTGCGCTGCGATGTAGCGGGGTGCAGCTGGGAAACAATTACTTTTTAGCAGAACACAAATTCTCGCACGGCACTCCATCGCGATTCTTATCCAAAGATTTGGCATTACAATGTGATAGATAAAAATTTGCTTCATCGCAAGAGTTCATTTGTGAACAATATTGTTTGCTACCACAAACATACTGTTGCTGAGACGTTGTATTGTCCTTGCGCCATTTATTCGGCGGTATCGGATCGGTCTGCGCCCATAACCCGCGCCTAGCTTTCATAGCCCTATTCTGTAAACCCAGCAATACTTCGCTCCTGTTAAAACGAGAATACACCCACGCCATTCCGCGTTGCACTTGTTCGTAGTTAACATTCAATTCATCTACTTTGATCAGTGCTACCAACCGGCCATAATCATCTACTGCTTGGCTATCCACATGCACCTGTTTATTTAGCACCAACTCGGCCAGGGATTGCTTGGACTCTTCACCGAACGCCTGCGCATTTTCTGGCGCATCGATCTCAGCCAGTCGTACTTTAATCCGCATATTGTCACGTAATATAAGAACAGTATCGCCATCCATTACGACGATAACCTTGGCTAAAAATTCTTCAGTGTGGGCGGCATTGAGAGTACAGAGCAGAAATAGAGCAGCTATAAATCCCTTTTTAAGGATTTTTGTCACAGCAACGCGCTTTTTACCAGCGCCAAGCATAATAGAGCGTAGCCCGCTGCGAGAATATCGTCGAACATGACGCCAAAACCGCCGTGCCATGTCTGGTCAAAGTGACGGATGGGCGGCGGCTTGACTATGTCGAAAAATCGAAACAGCGAAAATGCCAGTAGTTGCCAAAAAAAACCTGCGGGTGTAAAAAACAGCACCAACAGGAAGGCTACAATTTCATCCCACACCATCCCGCCGTGATCCGGCACGCCCAGCGCCTTCCCGGTCTTATCACACACCCACACCCCCACAGCGAAGGCCGCGATCAGCGCCAGGATAAATTGCATATCAGATAGTCGATCTGCAAGATACCAATAAATTGGGAAAGCAACTATAGTGCCTGCCGTGCCGGGGGATCTGGGAAAGAGGCCACTGCCGAAGCCGAAAGAAAGGAAATGTGCGGGGTGACTAAAGACAAAGCGCCACGAAGGTTGCACACGAGAATCAGCGGAAGTGGTCATAGCCTGGGTCCTCAATGTTGATAATACTGCCATCCGCAGCACGCACCGTGCACTTTTTTTCCGCCGTAATAGTGCCAATGCGTGTCAACAGCAGCCCGAGATTGACTGAGATTTTCTCCACTTCTGAACGATGTGCAGCGGATACGGTAAAACAAAGTTCATAATCATCGCCTCCGGCCAACACACAGTGCTTGCCTAGAGGTTGCTCAAGATAAAGATTTACCGCGCAGGAAACTGGCAGGGCGGCGAATGTAATTTCGGCACCCACTTTAGAGCATTCCAGTATGTGACCGAGATCTGCCAATAGTCCATCCGAAATATCGATTGCACTGTGTGCCACGCCGCGGAGTGCAATCCCAAGCGCAACACGCGGCATGGGTTGGTGCAACGCCGAAGTACAGGCCGCAAAATCTTGCGCAGCCAATTGCATATGCCCTTGAATATGTGCCAAAGCCAGCGCAGCATCACCCAATACGCCAGATACCCAAACATCGTCACCAACCTGTGCACCCGATCGGCGCAACGCCGCGCTGTGCGGCACTTCCCCCAAAATAGTGACACACACATTAAGTGGCCCACGGGTAGTATCACCGCCAATCAGCTCTACATGGTGTTCATCTGCCAACGCATAAAATCCTGCACTGAATTTTTGTAGCCACGGCTCATCAATCTCGGGTAATGACAAAGCCAGAGTTGCCCAACGCGGCTGCGCCGCCATTGCCGCCATGTCGGACAAGTTTACTGCCAGCGCCTTGTAACCAATAAAAAAAGGGTCAGTATCGGGAAAGAAGTGTGTCCCGCTCACCAGCATGTCGGTTGACACTGCCAGCTCCAGACCACTCCCAACTTGCAGAAGTGCGGCGTCGTCGCCCACACCCAACAATGTGCCAGGTGTGTCGCGGGTGAAGAAGCGACGGATTAAATCGAATTCGGAAACCATGAGCTAATTTTACCGCAAACATGCTGCCAACCTTGGTAACGATACTACTGAGTGCTCAAAGTAGATGCTGTCCGCTATATGCCATGATTACGGTAAACCATCAATAAATTTTTTCATGGAAATTTTAAGCGTTGAGAAATTCGGGTTAGCCATTAAGCGGCGTAGAGTACCAGCTTTAAGGTTTTCTTCAGTTAACTCGCCCTGCAAATCTTGTTCTGGATTTTTGTTACAGGCATCATATTTTGTAATGTTATCTGGATAATAGTGTATGCAGCTTGAATACTCTCCCATCAATCCATAGTACGCATCATCTATAGGCAATGTAATTGAAGTGTGAGAAGCACTTAATATTTTCATTTCAGGAAAAACGCTGTTTACCAACTCCACGTTTTCTGTTGGAATATTAAGCGGAAAGTTTTTGGTGTCGGTAGTATAAAGCACCAGTTTGTTGGAGGTATGGCGCGCTTGAGCCATAAATTCTAAAGTGGCTGAAGTGTAGACGGTGGTATCGTCCTGACTGGCAGCGGAGAATACGGGAATATTTATCCGGTGCTCGAGCAATTGAGATTGCACTGCCTGCGTCAATGCATATATCTGGGCTGCGGCATTTTTGGGAAACGATTCGTATCTGTAAAGCGCCTTGTCAGGCATAACGTTGATCCACTTTGCAGATGGCATCAACCAACTATATATTTTATGTACATTGGCAAAGGAGGCCAGTGGAGTAATTTTGAAAGCTGGAGAAAAAAGGAACAGTGCACGTACCCGATTGTCTCTCAATGCTTGGTAAACACTAAGCGTGCCGCCAGTAGAAAACCCCGCCAGATAAATTTCATCAGCCTCGGCGGCGAGCTTGTCGGTACCATAGGCTTCTGCCTTTGCCCATTCTTGCCACGTTACATCAAGCAAGTCCCCAGGCTGCGTGCCATGTCCAGGTAACAGCACCGCCATGACACGGAAACAATTTTCCTGGAAAAAAGTTGCCAGTGCGTGCATGGAATAAGGTGCATCGGTCAAGCCATGAGTGAGTAAAACGCCGCGTCGATATGTTTTCTCCTGTCCTTTCGGGCAACTTTCTGCTGGCTTTAATTCAAAAGGAGCATTGCCATTGACTATTTTTTCCAGCTCGGTCACATTGTTTTCAGAACGTATTTTTGCAACCATGGCGCGGCTATCAGCCACGTAATCCGAAAATGTCAATTGCCCGCTATTGAAGTGAGTATTCAAGCCAGAGGGCTGATGCCTTGCCTCCAGTGGCGTAGTTGCACCGCATGCCTGCAACAGCAGTAGAGAAATTCCTAAAAAAATACTGTTAAATCGATTCATTACTGCACCTCATTGCGGTCCTGTTGCTGTTCACAAAGTATTACTGCGTCACAAATTTCATCTCTTGTTTGACAAATTTTAGCTTGGTGGGCTGAATGTATTAATGAAACGAAGCTCAATATTTCATCATTTGCCGCCCACTTAATCACCAATTTTTCTGGCTCAGTCCAATGCTGCGTTTTCCGTTCAATGTAGCT
>JBDSEJ010000078.1:0-6381 GCA_039920105.1 Candidatus Nitrotoga sp.
TTCATGCCTGGCGTATCTATGGCAATTAGTTGTTCTAACGCTTTCAGGATTTTCATGCATGCTGATGCCACCGTATTGAAATGCAGGCGCTGCAGGTCAAAATTGGCTTGTTTAAGCACTACGTGCATCTCTCTGTAAATTTCCCTTTGTTCAAGGTTTATTGCCTTCAAATAATATTCGTCAGAGGCTTGTTTGCTGCGATTGAGGTAAACGTCAATCTCGCTTTTATTTGAATAAGCAAAATTCCACACCCGTCTCAGGAAACGGAACGCGCCTTCTACACCGGCGTCAGACCACTCCAGCGTTTGTTCAGGTGGCGCTGCAAATATTATAAAGAAGCGCGCAGTGTCGGCACCATATTGGTCAATGATGAGCTGCGGATCTACGCCGTTGTTTTTGGATTTGGACATTTTCTCTGTGCCGCCAATAATCACTGGCTGGCCGTCGGCGCGCAACTTGGCACCGACCGGGCGTCCACGCGAGTCCGTCTCTATATCCACCTCGGCAGGATTGATCCAAATTTTTTTGCCCGCCGCACCATCGCGGAAAAAAGTCGGCGCGATGACCATGCCTTGGGTGAGCAGATTGGCAAACGGTTCATTAACAGATTTTCGCTGTTGCGCTTGCTCACCCTCTCCCTGTGATGTTGAGGCAACGGCAGTTTCGCCGAACAACCCTGCATCGCGCATCAACTTGTTAAAAAACCGCGCATACAGCAAATGTAGGATGGCGTGCTCAATGCCGCCAACGTATTGATCAACGGGCAACCAGTATTGGGCACGTTCGTCTACCATACCCGTTGTGCAACCGGGGCTGGTATAACGTGCGTAATACCAGGACGATTCGACGAAGGTGTCCATGGTGTCGGTTTCACGTTTTGCCACACCGCCGCATTGCGGGCAAGTGGTTTCGTAAAACTCTGGCATCTTCGCCAGCGGCGAGCCCGCGCCGGTGATAGTTACGTTCTCCGGCAATACAACAGGTAATTGCTCATCAGGCACCGGAACATCGCCGCAATGTACGCAATGGATGATCGGTATCGGACAGCCCCAGTAACGCTGGCGCGAGATGCCCCAGTCACGCAGGCGAAACTGCACTTTCTTTTCGCCCATATCTTTGACGGCGAGATCGGCGGCGATGGCGTCCACTGCTGAGGTATAACCGAGGCCGTCATATTTCCCGGAGTTAATGCAAACACCGACTGCTTTGCTTCCGTACCATTCTTGCCATTGTTCATTAGTGAATGGGGTATCGATACCACCACCCGTTCCGCCTCCGTCTTCAGACCCGGCTCCTGAAACTGTGCCAGCGCCATACTCGCTACCGTCAACCAAGCCATCTTGACGGTCTTTGGCAATTACTTGTTTGATTGGTAAGCCATATTTTCTGGCAAAGCCAAAATCACGTTCGTCATGCGCGGGCACTGCCATTACCGCGCCTTCGCCGTAGCTCATCAGTACATAGTTACCTATCCAAACCGGCACTTCTTCGCCGGTGAGCGGATGGGTGACCTTCAGGCCAGTGTCCATGCCTTTCTTTTCCATCGTTGCGATATCGGCTTCTGCCACGCCGCCATGCTTGCATTCTTCAATAAATGCAGCAAGCACGGGGTTGCCTTGTGCAGCCCGAGTAGCCAGAGGATGCTCAGCAGCAACCGCAACGAAAGTCACACCCATGATAGTGTCGGCACGGGTTGTATACACCCACAACTTGTCCGATTTGCCATCCAGTTGATATGGGAAAGCAAAGCGCACCCCCTCGCTCTTGCCTATCCAATTGCGCTGCATGGTCTTGACTTGTTCCGGCCAACCTTCCAGCTGGTTCAGGTCGGCAAGCAATTCCTCGGCATATTGAGTAATGCGCATGAAATACATGGGGATGTCGCGTTTTTCCACCAGCGCGCCGGAACGCCAGCCGCGTCCATCGATTACCTGTTCATTGGCCAGCACTGTGTGATCGACCGGGTCCCAGTTCACCGAAGATGTCTTCTTGTAAATCAGCCCGTTCTTAAACAGGCGCGTGAACAGCCATTGCTCCCAGCGGTAATAATCCGGTTTGCAAGTAGTCAATTCGCGAGACCAGTCAACCCCAAGTCCCAGGCTCTGCAGCTGCGTGCGCATGGCGTCAATATTGGAATAAGTCCACGCGGCAGGCGGTACGTTGTTGGCCAGGGCAGCATTTTCAGCGGGCAGGCCAAAGGCATCCCAGCCCATCGGCTGCATCACGTTAAAACCCTTCATGCGGTGATAGCGCGATAGCACATCACCGATGGTATAGTTACGCACATGCCCCATGTGCAGCTTGCCGGACGGGTAAGGGAACATCGACAGGCAATAATATTTGGGCTTTTCGGATTGATCCTTCGCGTGAAAGGTCAGCTTTTCATTCCAATATGTTTGCGCGACAGTTTCGATATTTTTCGGTTTATAATCCTGTTGCATTTTAATTTCTGTGTTAGTTCATCCAGTCGACATTATAGCGGCATAATCCTGCCCAAGCTGCGCGCGAACTGACAGGTCCAGCTACTGATGGTGGTACTTTTAGATGCCTCAGGATGCCAGGTTCTGCTAGAATGCCGCCAAAATATATTTCTATTACCCTTCAGGAGAGTTTTACTATGTCTCGCAAGCACCCCGTGATTGCTGTGACCGGTTCATCGGGCGCCGGCACTACTACCGCCAAACGCGCTTTTGAAAATATTTTCCGCCGTGAGCACATAAATGCCGCCGTGATTGAAGGTGACAGTCTGCACAGTCTGGATCGCATGGAGTTCCGCGCGGCCGTGGCTGATGCTGGTAAGGCAGGCAATCATTCATTCAGCCACTTTGGACCTGAAGCCAACCATTTCGACAAAATCGAAGAGACCTTCAAGGCGTATGGCGAAACCGGTTCTTGCAAGCGTCGGTATTACATTCATAGCGACGCTGAAGCGACGGAGCTGAATGCGCGCTTGAGTACCAGCTTGAACCCCGGTCAATTTACGCCGTGGGAAGATATTGCCACCGGTTCCGATCTGCTGTTCTATGAAGGTTTGCACGGCATGGTGAAAACAGATGCCGTGAATGCAGCCAAGTATGTTGACTTGAGCATCGGTGTGGTTCCCATCGTCAATCTTGAATGGATACAGAAAATCCATCGTGATCAAGCTGAACGTGGCTATTCCGCTGAAGCGACAGTAGATACCATCCTGCGCCGCATGCCGGACTACATTAACTACATTACTCCACAATTTTCGCTTACTGATATTAACTTTCAGCGCGTGTCTACTGTGGACACCTCCAACCCTTTCATTGCACGTGATATCCCTACACCGGACGAAAGTTTTGTAGTGATTCGTTTCCGCGATTCCCAGGGCGTGGATTTTCCATACCTTATTGACATGATTCAAGGTTCATTTATGTCGCGCTCGAATACCATTGTGGTACCCGGTGGCAAAATGAGCTTTGCAATGGAAGTGATCCTGGCTCCAATCATGCATGAGATGTTGCAGAACAGAAATAAATAACTTTTTATAATTCATGTGAGCGGGGAATCAGGCATAGTTGCTGGTTCCCCGTTTTGTTTACGGATATCACTAATGGATTTTCTTTCTGGCCTTAATCCAGAACAGCGGGCTGCCGTCACTTTACCGGAACATTCGGCGCTGATCCTGGCCGGTGCGGGCAGCGGCAAAACACGCGTGCTTACCACACGTATCGCCTGGCTGATCAGCACGGGGCAAGTCAGCCCGCATGGCATTCTGGCTGTTACTTTCACAAACAAGGCGGCGAAGGAAATGCTCTTGCGATTGTCCGCCATGCTGCCGATCAATATACGCGGGCTATGGATGGGCACGTTTCACGGGCTGTGTAACCGCATGTTGCGCGCCCATCACCGCGAAGCCGTTTTGCCGCAGACTTTCCAGATTCTGGATAGCGCCGACCAGCTTGCTACCATCAAGCGGTTAATGAAAGTGCTGAATGTGGATGACGAAAAATATCCGCCACGCGAGGTTCAGAGCTTTATCAGTGGCAACAAAGAGCAGGGCCTGCGCGCGCATGAAGTGGAAGCCTATGATCCCTACACGCGCCGCAAGGTAGAAATTTTTGCAGCTTATGATGAGCAGTGCCAACGCGAGGGCGTAGTAGATTTTTCCGAGTTACTATTGCGTTGTTACGAATTGCTGTCGCGCAATCAACCGTTACGGGAGCATTATCAGGCCCGCTTCCGTCACATTCTGGTGGATGAATTTCAGGACACCAACCGCCTGCAATATCAATGGCTCAAATTATTGGCTGGGCAACACAATGCCTTGTTTGCGGTGGGCGACGACGACCAGTCTATTTATGCGTTTCGTGGCGCGAATGTCGGCAATATGCAAGAACTGACGCGCGATTTTCATGTGCAGAATGTGATCAAACTGGAGCAGAACTATCGCTCGCACGGCAACATTCTTGATGCCGCCAATGCGCTCATCAAGAATAATCGCAGCCGCCTTGGCAAGAATCTATGGACCTCGGAAAACAAAGGTGAGCCTTTGCGCGTGTACGAGGCACCCACCGATGCGGAAGAAGCCAGATTCATTGTTGAAGAGGCCCGTCAGCTCAACCGTGAAGGCATTCATCTTTCCGAAATGGCCGTGCTTTACCGTTCCAATGCCCAGTCGCGGGTCATCGAACATGCACTGGTGTCAGCGGGGGTAGCCTATCGCGTGTATGGTGGACTGAGGTTTTTCGAAAGACAGGAAATCAAGCATGCGCTGGCTTATCTGCGCCTGATACAAAACTCGGGGGACGATAACGCGCTGTTGCGCATTATCAACTTTCCCACGCGCGGCATCGGCGCGCGCACTGTCGAACAATTACAGGAAGCGGCGCGCGCGCAAAATGTCAGCCTGTGGCAGGTGGCAAAACATACGGGCGGCAAGGTAGAGGCGTTTGTAAGCTTAATTGAAACGATGGCCGATGCCACCCGTGAGCTGCCGTTGCCGGAAGTCATCGACCACATAATTCTGCACAGCGGGCTGTTTGTACATTATCAAAACGAAACGGGTGTCAAACAACGCGAGGCTCAGGAACGGCTGGAAAACCTTAATGAGCTAATCAATGCCGCTACCCTGTTTGTGCATGAGAATGAGGACGACAGCCTGACTTCCTTTCTTACCCATGCCGCGCTTGAGTCAGGTGAAAGTCAGGCAGAAGCTAATGCGGATGCGTTGCACCTGATGACTGTTCATTCATCCAAAGGTTTGGAATTCCATACGGTGTTCATGGGTGGGCTGGAAGAGGGCTTATTTCCGCACCAGAACAGCCGCATGGCGGATGCCGGTGTGGATGAAGAACGCCGCCTGATGTACGTGGCTATCACCCGCGCACGGCGCAGGCTGTATCTCACCTTTGCACAAAGCCGCATGCTTCATGGGCAGGTGAATTACAACTTGGTGTCAAGCTTTTTGCGCGAGCTGCCGGAGGATTTGTTGCACTGGATAACGCCACGCGTAACTGCACGGAATAACTTTAATTCTTCTGGTTATTCAACCGCTTTCACCCCCAAGTCTTCTCCCATAAGCGTGGGAGGGCTTGGGGGCAAAAAGGGCGGTGGTGAAAAAAATTGTCCGTGGAATATTGGCCAGGCTGTGCAGCATGCCAAATTTGGCGAAGGGGTGATAGTCAACATTGAAGGTGGAGATACAGATATGCGCGTACAGGTAAAGTTTCGCGCTGCCGGTACGAAATGGCTGGCACTGGAATACGCCAAGTTAACTTCTTTATAATAACGACTAATTATATTTCATCTCGGCCCGGGTCAGATAAACGTACGATTTTCGCGATCAATTCCGCCTTCAAACTGAGATTTAGTCATACATAATCCACTGACGATTGGATATCGGATCATTTGAGCCATAGACAGCATGGATGCAGAGTAAAAGCATTTTTCTTCGGCGTTGCCTTTGACGATTTTCTAAAGTATCCGGTTTAGGCAAAGTCTGACTTGCGCCATATATTTAGCGAAATCTACTTATACTGGTGCTGCTTTGGCTTGCGCTGGCCGAAACATGGAGTTACAAATCGAACGCTGAATTCTCGATTTATTTGCGACGCATGATTACTCCACTATCTTAATAAGTTGTCCTTCCTGTGGCTCGCCTCCTGCATACATCCCGTTGACCAGTCTTAATTGACGTTCCGGGTTGTTTGTCAATGGGGATTGCCGCGCCAATTCTTGAAAACTGCCGTGTTGATAGGCGACTGACTTCAGCGACCACGGGCGCGCGGCAACACGGTCTGCCTCGGTCATGGGACGAAATGACGACTCTAGTTGTTGCATCGGCCTATAAGCTCGTTGCTTAGACTGTGCATCTTTCGACGCATAGACTAGAAGATAATTTTTATTCGACGGGCC
>JBDSEJ010000079.1:0-16038 GCA_039920105.1 Candidatus Nitrotoga sp.
TCCATTGCATGAATTTGGTTCATACGTGACAGGTTAAGCACGATCTGTTGACCCTGCGGCAACGGTACTGACCCCCCGCTTAAACTGGTGTTGCCACCCTGAGGGACAATGGCGATGCCGTGCTCGGCACTCAGTGCGACCACCGCAGCAACTTGTTGCGTATCGCCAGGCAGTACCACAGCCAGCGCCTTGCCGCTGTAGCGTCTGCGCCAGTCAATACAATAGGGTGTTGCGCGCTCACCGCTCAGAACATGGTCGGTACCGACTACGTTTTTTAATAAACTTATAAAATCTGGAAGCATATAAAATATTTCCTTAAAATGCCTTTTTTCACAAATGATCTGACGATCTAGAAATCCATCGGGTCAATGTCCAGCGACCAGCGCAGCTTTGGTGCTGGTAGCGCATCGAGCAAGGGTCGCCATTCGCGCAGGAATTGCTGTAAAGGTTTTCGCACTTCGCTTTGCACCAGCAAGTGTGCTAAAAAATGGTTAGCGCGACGCGGCATAGCAGCGGGAACTACACCGTAAATGTCAACTGTCATGGCGAGTTTAACTGCAGCATCGCGGGCTTGCTGCAGGAAAGTATACATGTGGGCCTCATGCTTTGCTTCGGCACGCAGCAACACCTGATACATGAAGGGTGGAAAGCCGGCAGTTTGGCGTTCCGCCAGCAGGATTTTTGCCCATGCATCGTAATCATGTTCTCGCAACGCGCGAAACAATGGATGATCAGGAAATGCAGTCTGAATCAGCACTTCACCCAGCTTGTCGGCACGGCCAGCGCGCCCTGCTACTTGGATAAGCTGGGCAAACAATTTTTCTGAAGCCCGAAAATCACTGCTGTATAACGCACCGTCCGGGTTAAGTACACCCACCAGCGTCAGGTTAGGGAAGTCATGTCCCTTCGCCAATATTTGCGTACCCACCAGAATGTCCACCGCGTCTTCCTGAATCTGCTGACGCATGGCTTGCCACGTTCCTTTATTGCGCGTGCTGTCACGATCCACGCGCAGGATGCGCGCTTTGGGGAAGTGCTCCTGTAACGCACTCTCTATCCGTTGCGTACCGATACCAACCGGTTGCAGGTCGGCGTTGCCGCACGACGGGCAGGCATGCGGCACACGCTCTTGATGGCCACAATGGTGACAGCGCAGGCGGCGATCTTTAAGATGCAGTACCAACTTGCCCGCGCAATTTGAACAGCCGGACAGCCAGCCGCAGGCACCACACATTAACACCGGTGCATAACCGCGCCGGTTAATGAATATCAGGCTTTGTTCACCGCGCAGCAGGCGCTCGCCCAGTGCCTTAAGAAGTTGCTCACTGAGACCGTGTTGCATAACTATATTACTGGTGTTGATACAGTTCACCGTCGGCAAACGCGCCTGCGCCGCCGCGCGTTTGGTCAGACGCAACATTTGGTAACGTCCGCTCTGTGCGTTGTAATAACTTTCAAGTGAAGGGGTAGCGGATCCCAGTACTATCGGTACGCCACGCTGGCTAGCACGAAAGATTGCCACATCGCGTGCCGAATAACGTAAGCCATCCTGCTGTTTGAACGAAGCGTCGTGTTCTTCATCCACAATCAGCAGTGCCAGTTGTGGTAGTGGCGTGAACACTGCCAGACGCGTACCCAGTATGATGCGCGCCCGGCCGGACTGCGCACGCAGCCAGTTCTGCGTACGGTCGCCATCACTTAAGCCACTGTGCAGACTTATCAACTCAACATCCGGCAAGCGGCTGCGAAAATAGTTTTCCAGCTGAGGTGTAAGATTAATTTCCGGCACCAGTAATAACACTTGCCCCCCCTGCTGCAATATCCGGTTCATTAGATGCAAATAAACCTCTGTCTTACCGCTACCGGTGATACCCTGCAACAGGAAGCAGTCAAAGCGTGTTGCTTTAGTAACTGCGTCCACTGCTTGCTGCTGCTCCAAGGTCAATGAATGGATATCTTTGAATGTAACTGTGCTGGAAACCGCAGATACTTCGCACTCCTCTACCCACCCTGCTTGGGACAGTGCTTTAAGCGCAGACGATGCGCTTGGTGATAGCGCGCGCACTTGTGCGGCACTTAATGATTCCAGCTTCAAGGCTGCGAGTATGCGATGCTGCACTACCTTGCGCTTCGAAAGCAGGCTCAAGTCAAGCTGACGACCGCTAACGCTTAGTCTGTATTGCATCGCTTCTTTGAACGTGACCAACTGGCTGGTACGTAAACGCACCGGCAAAGCTGAGAGCACAGTAACACCAAGGGGATAGTGGTAATAGTCGCTGCAGAAACGAAGCAAAACAAGCAGTTCTTCGGACAGTGGCGGAATATCCCCCAGCACCTGCAATACGGGCTTGATTCGTTCCGCAGAAAGGACAGAAGCCGTTGCAAATTCCATCACTACGCCTGCTATTCTTCTGCGTCCAAATGGCACCAATACGCGGGTTCCGGGGACGAGCTTGATGCTATTGTCAAGCGAGTAGTCAAATAGTGTTGACAATGGCACATCTAGCGCGACGCGAACAATTGTCATTTAATAAAATTTGCTCCAGCAATTTCTATAATACTGGGTTAAGCCGATTGACTTAACTCAGTATTTTTTATTGTCCACATAAGCTGTGGATAACAATGTGGATAACTCCAATATAACTAGGCTAACTACTAATTCTGTATACGGTTTTGTCCAGCCGCTCATTTCATAGGCATTTTTTATTAATCATTTAAACAATTACTTACGTCACTCGCTATTATGGCATTTTAAAAAGCCACTCATCATGAGCCGATGCGCGATTTGTGTATAACTAGACGTAATGTCAAACAATTTTTAATGATATTTGCGGCTTAAATCATGAACTGCCTGCACCAAGACATCAACATTGTCAGGATTGGTGAATTGAGAAATGCCATGTCCCAAATTAAATACATGCCCGCTGCCATATCCATAACTAGCCAAAACGTGTTCAGTCTCGGCACGAATTACGTCCGGCGTGGCAAACAACACGGCCGGGTCTAAGTTGCCTTGTAGCGCAACTTTATGACCCACTTTTTGCCGCGCCACCCCTATATCCATGGTCCAGTCCAAACCCACCGCGTCGCAGCCAATATCAGCAATGCTATCCAGCCACAAGCCTCCCCCTTTGGTAAATACAACCACTGGAATCTTCACGCCGTTAAATTCGCGCTTCAACCCTTGCACGATTTGCTGTAAGTAAGGCAGTGAAAATTCGTAGTAAGCAGCATGTGAGAGCACTCCACCCCAGGAATCAAATATCATCACTGCCTGCGCACCCGCTTCAATTTGGGCGTTAAGATACTGCGTTACCGCCTGCGCGGTGACTGCCAGAATGTGGTGCATCAGCTTGGGTTCTTTGTACATCAACGTTTTTACACGTGCATAATCGTCGCTGCCACCGCCTTCCACCATGTAACAAGATAACGTCCATGGGCTGCCAGAAAAACCAATTAATGGCACGCTACCATTCAGCGCCTTGCGAATTTGTGATACGGCATCAGTGACGTAACGCAGATCTTTGTTAATGTCGGGCACTCTTAACGCTTTGATAGCCGTCTCATCGCGCAAGGGCCGTTCAAACTTGGGCCCCTCTACTTCGGAGAAATACAATCCAAGTCCCATAGCATCCGGTATGGTGAGAATGTCGGAAAACAGAATTGCGGCATCCAGAGGGAATCGATCCAGCGGCTGCAATGTAACTTCCGTCGCCATGTCCGGGCTTTTGCATAAATCCAGAAAACTGCCGGCGCGCTTGCGCGTAGCACAGTATTCGGGCAGGTATCGTCCAGCCTGACGCATTACCCACACCGGGGTATAGTCAGTCGGCTGACGCAGCAAGGCGCGCAGGAAAGTGTCATTCTTTAACTTGAAGTTCATGTTGTTCTCTTTTGATTTATATGGACTAAATTTAAACTGCTTTACCTTTACCGCTAAACCTTCCATCTCGGATGAGATTAGAAAGGTATCTGTTCATGCATTTGGTCTGCTTCAACGGTGAACAGGTAAACGCAAACCAGCGAAGGTACTTTCGACTTCAAGCATCAATATTTTGTAATGAAGGGGGGTTCTGCGCAATTTTGTTGCTGCTTGTGCCACAGATGGGGATATTTTTTTGGGTGGTAGGTGCGAGTGTAGAGCAGGCAATTCAGATATTCCATAGCTAGCACCTTACCTTGAAAATACCGAGTCGTCACGCCGGAATAGCTACTATCACTTTTTTATCAGCAGCTTGCTGATTGCAACCTGTCATTCAGCGCCTGATATGGACAGCTGAATTTAAAGCGGCAAATTAGAACTACCCATCAAATACTCATCCACTGCGCGCGCAGCCTGGCGGCCTTCGCGTATTGCCCACACCACTAGCGATTGGCCTCGACGCATATCGCCAGCAGCGAATACCTTATCTACCGATGTACGATAATAGCCTGCGCCCTCGGTGTCAGCCTTGGCATTGCCGCGACCATCCTGTGTAACGCCAAACGCTTCCAGAATTTCCTGCGCCGGGCTGACAAAACCCATAGCCAAAAGCACGAGATCGGCCTTCATCTCAATTTCGCTACCTGGCATTTCTTGCATTTTTCCATCTTTCCATTCGACACGCACGGCATGTAGTTTTTCGATCTTGCCATTTTTGCCGGTTAATTCCTTGGTCGCCACAGCCCAGTCACGCTGGCAGCCTTCTTCATGAGAGCTGGAGGTGCGTAGTTTCATTGGCCAATATGGCCAAATTAGTGGCTTATTTTCCTGCTCGGGCGGACGTGGCATGACCTCAAACTGAGTCACGGAAGCCGCACCTTGGCGGTTGGATGTGCCTACGCAGTCGGATCCAGTGTCGCCGCCTCCAATCACTACCACATGTTTGCCAGTCGCCTTAATCTGATCGGGCACCAGGTCTCCCGCCACGACTTTGTTCTGCTGCGGCAGAAATTCCATGGCGAAATGCACTCCCTGCAACTCGCGCCCTGGTACTGGCAAGTCGCGTGGTTGTTCAGCTCCACCAGTCAATACCACAGCGTCGAACTCATCTTTTAAACTTTGTGCCGACACCTGTACGCCAATATACTGCTCGACGCGGAACTCCACACCCTCGGCGCGCATTTGTTCAACGCGACGGTCGATGTGCGATTTTTCGAGTTTGAAATCGGGAATACCATAACGCAAAAGGCCACCAATTCGATCATTTTTCTCGAATACCACCACGTCATGTCCGACGCGCGCTAATTGTTGCGCACAAGCCAAGCCAGCCGGGCCAGAGCCAACCACTGCAATCTTCTTGCCAGACTTAGCCTGGGCGGGTTGCGGTATCACCCAGCCTTCTTCCCAGCCTTTGTCGATGATGGCATGTTCGATAGATTTGATGCCTACAGCATCGTCATTAATGTTTAATGTACAGGCCGCCTCACACGGTGCCGGGCAAACACGCCCGGTGAACTCTGGAAAATTGTTAGTTGAGTGCAGCACGTCCAGCGCCTGTTTCCAGTTGCCGCGATAAACTAAATCATTCCAGTCCGGAATGATGTTATTAACCGGACAACCTGTGGTACAAAAAGGAATGCCGCAGTCCATGCAGCGCGAACCCTGAACGGAAGTTTGCTTGTCGGTCAGGCGCGGTATGAATTCCTTATAGTTTTTCAGTCGTTCCGCAACTGGCAGGCTCTGCTTGCTTACGCGACGGAATTCCATAAACCCGGTAATCTTACCCATTTATACAGCCTCCAATTGCTTGGTTTGTTCTGCCGCAACTTCCTGTAAGGCACGGCGGTATTCAGTCGGCATAACCTTGACAAATTTCGGCAAGTAGCGCGCCCAGTTATTTAGAATATCCTGAGCACGGACACTGTTGGTGTAGCGCAGATGCGCACTCACCATATCCCGCAAAACCTGTTCATCGGCCTTGCCGAGATGGTTAAAATGCACCCGACCATGCGTCTCGACTTCGCCCAATTCGCTCGCGGCAGCCTCATCGGGTATTGGTTCCAGTTGCACCATCGCCAAATTGCAACGATGTTCGAAACCGCCATCCTCATCCAGCACATAAGCAATGCCGCCAGACATGCCTGCAGCAAAATTGCGTCCAGTCTGTCCCAGCACAACTACTATGCCGCCTGTCATATATTCGCATCCATGGTCGCCCAAGCCCTCCACTACCGCAATGGCGCCGGAATTGCGCACTGCGAAACGCTCACCAGCCACGCCTCTAAAATAGCATTCGCCACTGGTAGCACCGTAGAGCACGGTATTGCCAACGATGATATTTTCCTCTGCAATTATGTTGCATTCATTGGGTGGTAGCACCACGATGCGCCCGCCACATAAACCCTTGCCGACATAGTCATTGCCCTCCCCAGATAACTCGAAGGTAATACCATGTGCGAGAAATGCGCCGAAGCTTTGCCCTGCCGTGCCTTGTAATTTCACTGTAATAGTATCGTTCGGCAATCCAGCTTGGCCATAACGTTTTGCCACCTCATGAGACAACATTGCACCGACGGTGCGGTTAACATTGCGAATGTGACCTTCTATTATTATCGGCACTTTGCTTTCCAAAGCAGGCATGGCTTCGGCAATAAGCCTATGATCCAATGCCTGAGTCAGACAGTGATCTTGTTTCTCGGCATGACGACGCGCCACGCTAACTGGTACATCAGGCTGATAGAAAATTTTGGAGAAGTTCAAACCCTTGGCTTTCCAATGTTCAATGACATGCTTTGCATCAAGTAATTCGCTATGACCGATCAGATCATCAAACTTGCGGATACCCATTTGCGCCATATATTCGCGCACTTCTTCGGCTACAAAGAAGAAATAATTCACCACATGCTCAGGCTGACCGGTGAATTTTTTGCGTAGCTCGGGGTCTTGAGTTGCCACGCCCACCGGGCACGTGTTGAGATGGCACTTGCGCATCATGATGCAGCCTTCCGCTACCAGTGGTGCTGTAGCAAAACCGAACTCATCCGCGCCGAGTAACGCACCAATTAATACATCGCGCCCGGTCTTCAATTGACCGTCCACCTGCAAAGCAATACGGCCACGCAATCGATTCAACACCAGCGTTTGCTGAGCTTCTGCCAGCCCGAGCTCCCACGGCGTGCCAGCATGCTTAATGGAGGACAATGGCGAGGCACCAGTGCCGCCATCATGGCCAGAAACAGTTATATGGTCCGCTTTGGCCTTGGCTACACCGGCCGCCACAGTACCAACGCCCACTTCAGATACCAGCTTGACTGAAATAGAAGCGTGCGGATTAGCGTTCTTCAGATCATGAATGAGTTGCGCCAGGTCTTCGATGGAATAAATGTCATGATGCGGCGGCGGTGAAATCAACCCCACACCAGGTATTGCGAAACGCAATTTAGCAATGTACTCTGAGACCTTGTGGCCGGGCAACTGACCGCCTTCACCAGGTTTTGCGCCTTGTGCCATCTTGATTTGGATTTGATCGGCGCTGCTTAAATACTCTGCTGTCACACCAAAGCGACCGGAAGCCACTTGTTTTATTTTGGAGCGCAAAGAATCGCCCGGCAACAAGCTCAAGTCGGCTTCAATGCGTCCCTTGCCTATAATTTCGGATAACTTCTCTCCGCCTATAATTGATTTGAAACGCATCGGGTCTTCGCCACCTTCGCCAGTGTTTGATTTCCCCCCGATACGGTTCATTGCAATGGCCAAAACGGTGTGCGCTTCTGTGGATATAGACCCAAGTGACATTGCGCCAGTGGCAAAGCGCTTAACGATTTCTTTAGCCGGTTCGACCTCTGCCAGCGGTACTGGCTCACCGGCCGGCTTGATTTCGAACAAGCCGCGCAACGTTTTCATGCTCTGAGTCTGGTCGTTAATCAACTTCGCATATTCTTTGTATGCCTGCCCATTGTTGGAACGCGTGGCATGTTGCAGTTTGGCGATGACATCCGGCGTCCACATATGCTCTTCGCCACGTACACGATATGCATATTCCCCCCCCGCTTCCAGCGCACTGGACAATACCGGATCATTGCCGAAAGCGGCTTGATGTATACGCACCGCTTCCTCTGCCACCTCATGCAGACCGATGCCTTCGATCTGAGTCGGCGTACCGGTAAAATACTGCGACACGAAATCAGCGTTCAGTCCGATTGCCTCGAAAATTTGCCCGCCACAATAAGACTGATAGGTTGAGATGCCCATTTTGGACATTACCTTGAGCAGTCCCTTGTTTACCGCTTTAATGAAACGCTTATTCGCATCCTTGCTCGATAGACCATCGGGTAAGTAATCGCTCATAACTGCAATCGTCTCATACGCCAGCCACGGGCATATCGCTTCGGCACCATAACCGGCAAGCAGCGCGAAATGATGGGTTTCTCGCACCGAGCCGGAATCTACTACCAGCCCGGTACTGGTACGCAGCCCTTCGCGTACCAGATGATGGTGCACTCCCGCGCAAGCCAGCAAGGCCGGGATCGCCACGCGACTATCTGATACCTCGCGGTCGGACAAAATAAGTACGTTGCAGCCATCCGCCACCGCTTGGTCAGCTGCGGCACTAAGCGCCTTGATGGCGCCCTCGCAACCCGCTGCCCCCTGTACCGCCGGATAAGTTATATCCAGTACCAGAGCCTTGTAACGTCCCTGTGTTAATGTACTGATGTCGCGCAGCTTGGCTAAATCTTCATTGGATAATACAGGCTGATGCACCTCCAGGCGCAGCGGCGGATCGGTCTCATCGATGCCGAGCAGATTGGGCTTTGGTCCAATAAATGAGGTAAGCGACATGACGATCTCTTCACGGATCGGATCAATTGGCGGGTTAGTCACCTGAGCGAAAAGCTGCTTGAAATAGCTGTACAGCACCTTATTTTTATCTGATAACACAGGCAAGGAGGCATCATTACCCATAGAGCCAGTTGCCTCTTCACCTGCGGAAGCCATGGGCGCAAGAATGAATTTAATGTCTTCCTGCGAATAGCCAAATGCCTGCTGAGTATCCAGCAAGCTGGTGTCGGACAAGCTTTCACTGAATAATTTCTTTGCGTCAACACTTGGCAGGTCGCCGAGGAAATAGCGTGATTTTTCAATCCACTCGCGATACGGCTTAGCGGTAGCAAGCTGTTGTTTCAATTCAGTGTCGTCAATGATGCGGCCAGCCTGCAAATCGATGAGGAACATTTTGCCTGGCTGCAGCCGCCATTTTTTCACAATCTTGCTTTGCGGAATGTCCAGCACACCCATTTCAGATGCCATCAGCACCAAGTCATCATCTGTAATCAGATAGCGCGCCGGACGCAGGCCGTTGCGATCCAACGTCGCGCCGATCATGCGGCCATCTGTGAAAGCCACGGCAGCGGGGCCATCCCACGGCTCCATCAGGGCAGCATGGTATTCATAAAAAGCGCGGCGCTCTTCATCCATTAACGGGTTGCCTGCCCAAGCCTCGGGAATTAGCAGCATCATCGCGTGGGGCAGCGAATAACCACCTGCCACCAGCAGTTCCAGTGCATTATCAAAACAGGCGGAATCGGATTGACCTTCTACAATTAACGGCCACAGTTTTTCCAGATCTGCACCCAACAAACTGGATGACATTGCTGCATGGCGCGCTGTCATCCAGTTTACATTTCCGCGCAAGGTGTTGATCTCGCCGTTGTGCGCAATCATGTGGAATGGATGCGCTAGTTCCCAGGAGGGGAAAGTATTGGTGGAAAAACGTTGATGCACCAGCGCCAGTGCGCTGACCATACTCTCATCCTGCAGATCGAGGTAATACTTACTAACCTGATCGGCCAATAACATGCCTTTGTATACGATAGTGCGTGCAGAAAACGACGGTATATAGAAACCCCGCCCTAGCTCATTGGGCAGGCCGCGCACAGCGTGCTCTACAATCTTGCGAATGACAAACAACTTACGTTCGAACCTATCGGCATCCGCGCAATTCGTACCGCACTCAATGAATACTTGGCGTACCACCGGTTCAACTGCTTCAACGCTCTCACCCAAACTACTATTGTCTACCGGCACATCACGCCAGCCTAACAAAACTTGTCCTTCTTCAGCAATCTTGTCGGTAATTACCTGCTCGCAGGCGGCACGCGCTGCCGCATCGCGCGGCAGGAACAACATTCCAACTCCATAGTTGCCTATTGTCGGCAGGGACACACCCAGTGCAGCGCACGATTTACGTAAAAATGCATCTGGAATCTGGATAAGAATACCTGCACCATCTCCTTCCGAGAGGTCAGCACCCACCGCACCGCGATGAGTAAGATTTTTTAGTATCTGCAGACCTTGACATATCATGTCATGGCTCTGTTTGCCCTTAATATGTGCCACAAAGCCCACTCCGCACGCATCGTGCTCATGGCGCGGATCATACAAACCCTGCTGGACCGGCAACGAAGAATGACTCACACGTTGTTCCTCATTAAATATCACTAACCCCAAAAAAGCGGCGACACACATCGCCACTGCGCTATCTACACAATCTATGCCCAAAAAACACAAGGCGAAAGGGCGGAAATATTACCTTGTCTCGGGACGAACAGCAACCTAGAACCTGTTCGAATATGAAATTCAGGCTAAATGGCGTTGTCTCTCTACTCAATGACAGCGCCCTTAGTCAGGTGTCGCGCTAGCGCCCACATTTTTTAACACCGTGCGCAATAAACCCGATACGAATATTTTATTTTCCCGAAACAGGAGCAGACCAGATTGGCGGATCAAGGGTACACTCAAAATCTAACTACATTTGACTATGTCTATCTAAGCAATGACAACCATCCAACCACATATTAATCCTGAAAATAGAAAGTTACTTGTGATGAAAATCAGACACGCAAAACTGATGCGTATACCATTTTATTTTTTGGCAGGGAACTTTCGGCGCTTGTTCATCCACACTGGAAACGTCATACGCAATATTCAGGTCAGCAGTTTCTTACTTGTTCAGAGAGCAATCCTAATTGGAATGACTTGCGGTGTAATGACAACGGCTGAAGCAGAAGATGTGACAATTCTTCCAGTCAGCCCTATGAGCCTTGATTCAGTGGTCGCCAGAATACAAATGTGATTATGATCCAAGCATCGCACTGAAAAAGAACAGGTAGGCACTACTATTAGAGTCGATTTTAGTGAACAAAAGGGCTGTGCAGATTTCGGTGTACCGTCTCCAACATCATTTCCAGTTATCGACATCAAATTGGGACAATTTCCACCCGGCGTGTACAATGTCGATTTTTTTCAAACACGACCCAACTAGGAGTAACAATCCCCAAGTACGGCTGTGGGGTTCGGCGCAGTTTACTGTCACCGATAGTTATGCGTCCAAAGTCGGGCCGTTCCCTCTTACTGATTATACCGACCACTGGTGGAACCCACAGGAATCAGGTATGGACTTCAGTATCATGCAACACTCTAGTGACCGAATATTCGCTACGTGGTTCGTGTACGCCCGAACGGGTCAGCCTACATGGTACACGCTCCAACCGGGACAATGGTTAAGCTCTACGGTCTATACTGGCTCGATTTATAAGACTACAGGCACCTACTTAGGCGCAACGTACGACCCTAATCAGCTTGTAATTAATCAAGTTGGGACTGGAACATTTAGATTCTACAACTATTCGAGTGCCACCTTTACTTACACAATTGAGGGTAATGACGGTACGAAAGAAATTACGCGCTTATCATTTTAGCGTGAAATTTACATGGGGGAACCCTTGTCATAATCTCATATCACTTGTATTTATTCTGTTTTTAAGAGGCTGAAGTAAATAACGGGAGTCAAGTTATTTCATTATTTTGCACAGAAAATTTGCCACAAAAAACGCTTTTTGGACAGAGGATAGGCTCTCGAATGAGTTAGGGTTATATTTCAAATATATATAGTTTAGCTCGTCAATCCGCAATTCTAGTTTCAGTCGACAATTACCCAAGGCAACAGAGTCAAGGCAGATCAACTGTGCATGAGACACGTACAGCACAGAAAATTTATTTGCATGACTTGAATTTTGCAAGCACAGAATTTTCAGAAGCTCCCACCAGTTGATGATAAAATTGCACAGCGATTTACAGTGGAGTTGTGTGTTGAAATCGCTACTCAATTTTTAAAGATGCCCATAAATAATATGCTAGGAAATCTCTTTGTCGTCAGCGCACCATCGGGTGCAGGAAAAACCAGCTTGGTTCGCTCGTTGCTGGCCAGCAATCAGCAGGTTGACATTTCTGTTTCTTACACCACGCGATCACCACGCCCAAGCGAGATTGAAGGAGAGGACTATCATTTCGTAAGCCATGAAACTTTCTTGAACATGGCAGCACATGGCGATTTTTTGGAAAGCGCTGAGGTATATGGCAAGCTCTATGGCACTTCAAAATCCTGGATTGAAGCGGAAATTTTGAACGGACGCGACATCCTGCTGGAAATTGACTGGCAGGGCGCGGAGCAAGTACGACAGGCATTCCCGGATTGCATTAGCATCTTTATATTGCCACCCTCGTTACAAGCACTGGAGAGTCGCCTGCATGCCCGCGGACAGGATGACGTAAAGGAGATCGCACAACGTACGCACGCCGCGAAAGAAGACATCACTCATGTTGTAGAGTTTGATTATGTTATTATTAACGATGAGCTGGACATTGCCTTGCAACAGCTTAATGCCATCGTCGTTGCCGCAGGACTTCGCCGCGACAGACAACTCGTACGCCAGCAAGCATTAATTAATCATCTACAAGAAGGAGAACACACACCATGGCCCGCGTAACGATAGACGACTGTTTGATTAACATCCCTAACCGATTTGAGCTCACTTTGGCTGCTGCTTACCGCGCACGTCAGTTGGCTAATGGTGCCAGCTATTTAGTGGAAGAATGTAAAGACAAGCCCACTGTAATTGCCCTGCGCGAAATCAGCGAAGGCAAGGTGGGGCTGGACATTCTTACTCGCGGAATAGCCTAGACATCTCAGTTCCCAGTCATTTGCACTTGCAATTTTAATTGCAACAATTTCAGCTGCAATAGATAAGCGACCTGAAAAAAGCCCAAAAAAGATGGGCTAAGGTCGCGCAAAGTTGATTTAATCGCTCCGCAAATTGCCAGTGCATTATGGAAATCTAAAGTGTAATTACATCCCCTTTAACAATCTAAACACACAGCTACTTCGTATTCAAGGAGTTGCCGCCAGTAGTCAATATTATTTACAGGTAAGTTCTAATTCCTTAATTCTGTTGTTTAACTATGCATCCCATTATTTACCCATACTCACTTTATCCGCAATCACCTGAGTAAATCGAATTGCTAGCTTGAAGCGGTATAAGCCTTCATCCTCACCCACCAACACTGATGCTTTATAGCACCCCACTTCCATATGCTGCCAATGCTGCCGCTTACTTCGCGGCCATCTCCGATTTGCCTTGGGCGGTATGGTTGGACAGCGGTGGGCGGGGACGATACGACATTCTCTGCGCACAGCCCACTGCAACGCTGGTCACACATGGCTCATACACCGAAATCACAAATGCAACCGGCGTACAGCGTTCAGCCGTAGATCCATTTGACCTCTTGCGCCAGCAACTGGGTGCGCCAGTCGCAGCAATACCGGGTATCCCTTTTATGGGCGGCGCACTAGGCTACTGGGGCTACGATCTGTCGCGCCGCCTGTTTACTTTGCCCACACAAGCACAGGATACTGAACATCTGCCGGACATGATGGTTGGTATCTACGACTGGGCGATCGTGCTGGACCATCAGCAAAAATCAACACATCTGGTATCACAGCAACGCGAGCACACAACAGTGCAAGTATTGCCGCAAATCCTTGCACGATTGCAACAGAACGACAGCGCGCCTCAGGAAAATTTCAAAGTCCACAGCCATATTCAGTCGAACTTTACCCGCGCGGGGTATCAATCCGCGTTTGATGCCGTACAACGCTATTTGCGCGAGGGTGATTGTTATCAAGTCAATCTGGCGCAACGCTATGCAGCACGCGCTTCCGGTGATGCGCTGCAAGCCTATCTCGAATTGCGCCGTCTGAGCCCGGCACCTTATTCCGCTTTTCTCAATTTTCCGGACGCGCAAATTCTATGCGCCTCGCCAGAACGATTTTTGCTAGTACAGCAAGGACACGTAGAAACCAATCCGATCAAAGGCACTCGCCCACGTCTAAACAATCCGCGCGAGGATACTAAGATGGCTCACGAATTGGCTCATAGCGACAAAGATCGCGCAGAGAATTTAATGATTGTTGATTTACTGCGTAACGACCTGGGCAAGAGTTGTGCATCTGGTTCAGTGCAAGTGCCCAAGCTGTTCGAACTGGAGAGCTTTGCCCAAGTACACCATTTAGTAAGTACCGTCACCGGCCAGCTTGCGCCGGGGCGCGACGCGCTGGCGCTGCTACGCGATTGTTTCCCCGGTGGCTCTGTAACTGGCGCGCCTAAACAGCGCGCCATGCAAATCATCGAACATTTGGAGCCGCACCGACGCGGAGTATATTGCGGTGCGATTGGTTATATCGGCTTCGATGGCAACATGGATAGCAACATCACTATCCGTACTTTGGTATACGCAAATGGCGAAATTCGTTTTTGGGCGGGTGGCGGCATCGTAGCGGATTCCCACGCAGATGCAGAATATCAGGAGACGTTAGACAAAGCGGCTGCAATGCTGAAGATCTTGCAACAGTATGGCGGTGAATATGAGTAAGGAGCGTAACGCTCAGCAATTTACTTTGTATGCTCAAGCGCCATTAGTAACAATGGTCGAATAACATGACAAAAGCAGTGAGCTGCTACTACGCACTCAAGAAGCTGACGCCTTCGCCTTCGCCTTCGCCTGTCAGGTAGTCATACCCCCATTTCCACTGGTAGCCGGTCGTCTTGATGGTGATGTCCGGACTGGAGGTGTCCTTCATGGCGATGATGGTCTTGGTGGCCGGATAAGCCATGCCAATCAGAATGAAGAACGGAATAATGGTCCAGATGATCTCGACCGTGGTGCTGTGATGGAAATTCGCAGCTTTGTAACCCGCATCCTTGCGGTGCTTGAGCACCGAATAAAACATGGTGCCAAATACGCCGATAAAGATTACCAGACATATCCATAAGGCCAACGTATGTTGATCATATATCTGCCTGGCAATGATCGTCTGCGGCTCGGGCAGGTTTAACTGGTAAGGGTCGGCCGCCGCCATTCCGAGTCCGGAATACATGGCGAACGTCAGAACCCCCGCCAGGGCTACTGTTACCTTACTCATAATTTCCTCACTTGATTCGCGATTATTCATTCCGTGGTCGGATGAACATTGAAGATAATCAGATTTTCTTATCCGGTATCGAATCGTATGACGCGCCACGCGAAGAAACCTTGATAAATGTCAACTTTTGTGCAATTTTCGGAAAGAGGATTTATTTTATGAAGAAGCCGGCCGGGGGCGCGCTACGGTTTGCCTGGCCGCCATGTTGACCACAATGGTGGCAACACACCATGCCACTGGCCCAGCCAGCCACTGGTGACTGATGCGAGAGAGGAAATGCTATTGTTTGCTACTTAGCCAGTGAGAAAATAATGTGAATTTCGTCATTCCGGGCTTGACCCGGAATCCAGCCCAAACCAGCAACGGCCTGCTGGTCCTTCAGACATTTCGATGTACGGCGGTTAGTCCGCTCACCTCTTCATTCCCAAGAGCTCTGAAATCGTATCAGTCCCGAAAGTACCGGCAGTTTGTCCCAGCCGCCAGGGGCCAGCGACACTATCCCGGCATACGCCGAATCCTAAAGACGGCGGCAGTGAAGGAGTAGTAAAGCGTAGATCAAGAAACCATACGCACACGCCGTTTCCGGCGGATTCAATTCGATCGAGAAAGGGAAACATCACAAACTGGCGGTAACGAGTAAAAACCTCCTGGCTCCAGGCTTCACGCGCGAGCATATTTTGAGATTCTGTTACGCCAAATCGTCCGTAGTGCGCCCACGTTGCCGCGGGAACGGGTTGATAGCTTGAGGCGATCCGTCCCCATATGCCTGATATTCCGTTTGCGTGATCGGGTGACTTCA
>JBDSEJ010000080.1:0-3102 GCA_039920105.1 Candidatus Nitrotoga sp.
TTAATAGCATGAGCCATGAGTTGCGTACCCCGCTCAATGCGATTCTCGGCTTTTCCCAGTTGCTGGAAATAGGTTCTCCGCCCCCTACAGACATCCAAACTAAAAATCTGCAACAGATTATTAAGGCAGGTTGGTATCTGCTGGAATTAATAAACGGAATCCTTGATCATGCGGCAATCGAGTCTGGAGTGCTATCGTTGTCACGAGAACCTGTGTCGCTGACAATAGTTATACTCGAATGTATAAGCATGATCGGATCACAGGCGCAAAAGCGTGACATTCCTATCAACTTGATTCCATTCGACAAGTTTTGGTTTGCTTGTGGCGATCATGTACGAATAAAGCAGGCTCTGCTTAACTTGCTTTCCAATGCGGTCAAATATAACCGTGAACATGGAACGGTCGAGGTGAAATGCACTTGCACCCTGAAACATATACGCATCAGTATCAAGGATACCGGGGAGGGATTATCTCCAGAAAAACTTGCACAACTTTTCCAGTCATTTAATCGACTCGGTCAGGAGAGCGGCTCCGAGTTGGGAACCGGCATTGGTTTGGTGGTAACCAAGCAATTGATCGAATTGATGGGGGGCAATATCGGCGTGGAAAGCACCGTCGGTTTTGGGAGCGAATTCTGGATAGAGCTGATACGGGCCGATATACCACAAATTGCCGCTGAAAATGCAATACCCGAAAAGCTTGCGCTGCAAGCCCATGGAAATGCCATGTTGCGTAAACTGCTTCATAAGAAAGACTAACTGGATATCTATTGTCGCTCCAGAAGACAATTGAGGGCCACACGCCTGAATGTGGAAAGACCTTAATGACTATCTCGCCATATCGTCAGTAAGTGCTCTTTTTTTCTTGACAACGTGGCCCCAAAAAATTTTTCCCATAGCGTAACCACCGATGTGGTATTGATTGTTTTCTTCTCAATTCGGCAGGGTGATTGGTAATTCAGACGCATCTGGTGTTGCAGTTCGCGCAGGGTGCGGTAGGAGTTGCTCGCCGCCTCCGCCAATTCTACTTTTATTAATTCACCGGCGAGCATTAGCAGTGCCAAATTGCCGCTGTTATCAGTTAATTTTGGTTGAGCCTGACAAACTGGACTCTGTCCGTGGAACGCTATCAAACTTGCCACGGCATGATATCCAAGCCAGGCTGGTACCCGAACGATTTGTCCAGCGTCAGCAGTTTCCTGACTGCAAGCATCTCGCGCGTCAAACCAAAAAGCGCTAAATTAATTTGTTCATGCCTTGCCGATATTTAATCTCAGCATCAGCGTCATCGGATGCAACGGCGATGACTGAAAGCCGTAGTGTTCGTAGAATTCTTTGGCGCGGTTATGAAGTGCATGTACCAGCAGAGCTCGGACACCAACGTTCTGAGAAACTACCACCGCCCTGTTGACGGCATCTTGCAATAGGGATGCTCCAAGCTTAATGCCTTGGGCATGGCGGTCAACCGCGAGCCGAGCCAGTACCATCACCGGAACGGGATCGGGCATGTTCCGACGCACAGAACTGGTTGCCATCCGGTGCGAGAGAGCGCCCGCAGCCATGGCATAGTAGCCGTAAACAAGACTATCCTTATCCACCACAACAAACGTGCGGCTTGCTCCACTCACTTGATTAACCATTGCGCGGCGCTTGAGCCACTCGTCGAGAACGCCCTCGCCGCACTCAAAGTGATCCAGAATGTGGGTGGTTGCGAGTGGCTCAGGTGCGTTGAGTTGCAAACTCATGTCTTAACTGCGGCCCAGGGAGCTGTCACCGCCATCAGGCGCTCAAGTCCTGGATTTGGGCTGGGCGGGGCGTCGAGCATTGCCGTGAACTGCTGAAACTTTTCGGTATCCAAGCTGAAAAAAACCTGATCAAGTATCACTGCCTGCGCGGCTGAGCAGGCCGCTTCGAGCATGAAGTCCGAACGGTTCTTGCCTAGCAGAGTTGCAGCGTGGTCAATTAAATCTCGTTGCTCGGGCAATGCCCGTAGGTTGATGGCGGCGTCGCGCATGGAATTCTCCTCTCAATGTATACACAATAAATATACGTAGAATGACTAGATGTATATCTATTGTCAATACATTGATTGGAATCATTCCAGATTTGATGTTCTATATACCGTCGCCGCCAGATTTTGTGATCATGTTTGGCTTGGCGGCTGGCACGAATACACAAAACGCTTCAGATAGGACATCAGCCACGTAGGTCGGGTTAGCGTAGCGTAACCCGACATTCCCTCATTCATGCCCAATATCCTCAAAATCCATTTGCCTCTGCCCCCATCCCGCCTCATAAACCCCAGCCTCAACATATCGCAGGAAGCTGGAATGCGGCCACTCCAACGGCGATGCCACATACCCGTGCTTCACCGGATTGTAATGGATGTATTCAACATGGCGCTCGAAATCGGCTTCGTCTCGCAACATGTGTTCCCAGTAACGATGCTGCCATAACGCCTGCTCTTGTCTTCTCGTCTGTACAGCGCTTGGTATGGGACGTAGTGCTGGATCGCAATGCTTGGTGAACCATGTTTTAATCAGCCGCCAGCGAGTGGAAAAATCCGCGTCGCCAGGTGGCAATGTCCAAATGCAATGCAAGTGATCGGGCAATACCACTATCGCATCAAGCGCAAACGGTCGAATGGAGCGCACCGAGCGAAATGCACCGCGCAAGACATCCACAGCCTCCTCCGATGCAAACAACGGTCGCCGCTTCTCTGTCACTAATGTGAAGAAGAATGAACCACCCGAAACGAATGCTCGCCGGTATCTCATCGCATGGTTTGTCCTCGAATAACGCCAATCCACAAAAGTAAATCGTCGGGTTACGCTGCGCTAAACCGACCTACGAGACTGGAAATCTATTGTTGCTCCAGAAGATAATTGAGGGCCACATGTCTGAATGTGGAAAGACCTTAATGACTATCTCGCCATATCGTCAGTAAGTGCTACTTTTTTCTTGACAACGTGGCTCCAAAAGTTCTTCCCATAGCGTAATTACCGATGTGGTGTCGATTGTTTTCTTCTCAGTTCGGCAGGGTGATTGGTTATTCAGACGCGTCTTATGTTGCAGTGCGCGCAGGGTGCGGTAGCAGCCCCGT
>JBDSEJ010000081.1:0-3011 GCA_039920105.1 Candidatus Nitrotoga sp.
ACTTGGGGCCAAGGTAATTCTGCAGTCGGTGATTTTAGTTCGCGCATTCCACTCTTGATTCGTGACCCACGCAAACAGGCATGCTGGATAATCAATCAGGTGGTTCGCAGCATTGACCTTGCACCCACCCTGCTGGAATTGGTAGGTGCAAGCCCTACTGCCAACATGGATGGGGTATCACTGGCTACCTGCTTTGAGCAATACCAGCTCTGCCCACAACTCGATGCTTTCAATGAGACCGGGATTTGGGTCGCTAATATTCCTGGTTTGCCGGAGAAGCATCTGCGCTATCCCGACTTGCTGGAACTGATGGGGGTACCGGATCGAGCCAGTGGCACCATGGCGATTAAACCGGAATATTCGATGTACATCATGGACGCTAAGGATCGCATGATCCGCAGAGGCCATTGGAAACTCACCTACCAACCGCTAACCAATGGCCATGTACTGCAGCTCTTCGACATCGTGGCAGATCCCATGTGCAAACAAAATTTGATCGATCAGCATGCAGATATTGCATCCACGCTTTGGCAGAGCTTGCGTCTGTGGATCGACCGCATGCCTGACACACAGCCCAATCTTTGAATTTTTGAAAACAGGAAATCCAAATGCCATTCAAATTAACCATCAAACGAATCCTGCGTACCATGGGCTATAAAATCGAGAAAATCGACCCGTTGGAAGAGAGCATACCAACAGACTACAACCACTCCCCCTTTCTGCCACGAATCTATCGCGGTGCATTGGATCGTTATCTTTACTTCAAGGACATGGTGGACAAAGTGCAAAAAGTGGAGGGGGATATCGTCGAATGCGGCGTTTCAATCGGACACGGGGCTTTGCTGTTTACCTTGTTCAGCGACTATATCGGAACACCACGAACATATTATGGCTTCGATTCCTTTGAGGGTTTCCCCGACCCGGTAGAAAAAGACGAAACCACACCAATCAAGGGTAAGGGATTTTGGGCCAACCCGCCCGATACCGTTCTCAAAGTGCTGCGCGACGGACTATTGGGCGAAGAAGTCATTCGCGAACGCATACGCCTTATCAAGGGCTGGTTCGACAAAACTCTGCCCATTTACAAAGGCCATATCGCCTTATTGCATCTCGACTGCGATCTTTACGAGTCATACAAACTCTCTTTGGAAACCCTCTACGACAAAGTTCAGCCGGGTGGCATAATCATGTTTGATGAATACGGCGATACACGCTGGCCAGGTGCCACAAAAGCCATTGATGAGTTTTTTCATGACAAGCCTGAAACAGTTCAGCGGCATCCAAAGTGCACCTGGAAATACCACGTCGTCAAACAAGTGAGTCTACAGAATGTACCTCAGTCACTGTAACTTTAACCCCCAACCAACGACATTCGGATAATACCCATTTCCTGAACCTTAACTCTAGAGACAGCGTACTAAATTGGCTCCGCTGAGGATAAGGATTTGTGCTGCATAATCGAAGAGATCAAGTACATGAGAAATAAACCTGTTGTTTGCTTCTTCACCACGAGTTCTGGAGATTGGGGAGGTGCCAGCCGGGTGCTGTTTACCAATCTGTATCTGATGAACCGAGACAGGCTGACACCTTTGCTGCTATTGCCGTGCGCTGGCCCCATTGAGGATGAATTAAAGCAACGCGATTTACGTTATCTTGTATGGGGCTCTTTGACCGAGCCGGGCAAAATCTTTACTTACCTGCGTAGTTTTTTCCGGGCTTGGCGGTTTTTTAAACGTGAGCATGTGGCGGTCATTCACGTCAACAGCTCCAACTTCTGGCGTCCTGCTGAACTCCTCGCAGCTCGATTATTGGGTATTCCTATCCTCGCCCATTATCATGTAATCAACGACCAGCCTGCCCCAGCCATAACTTGGTGCAAAGCAGCCATAGCAGTTTCGCTCTATATTGCTGAGAAATCGTTACCGTCAGCAATATACAAACCTGTGATTTACAACCCAATCAGCTTGGATCGCTTTGATGCCGGGCACAGTTTACGGAAAGAACTTGGCCTTTCAGAGAGCGACATCGTGGTAGTATTTCTGGGGCAAATTCGTGATATCAAGGGTGTGCAGGATTTCATTGCTATGGCCCGCCGAATTCATAACCCAGACGCACGCTTTCTGATTGCGGGCGAATGCCGCGACCCAAAAAAATTTCTCGGCTCCTATTCAGAGCAGGATTTGAAAGACTTGGCAGGTGGCGATGTACGCATCCGCTATATCGGCTACGTGAAAAAAGTGGAAAATATCTATCACACGGCAGATATTGTGGTGGTACCGTCGCGCTGGCAGGAGCCGCTGGGACTTATAAACCTGGAAGCCGGTGCCTGCCACAAACCGGTGGTGGCTACACGCGTAGGCGGCATCCCCGAGGTGGTGGAAGATGGAGTAAACGGCTATCTGGTAGAGCCAGAAAACGTGAATGAACTCACTGCACGAGTAGAACAACTCATCGCCGATCCGACGCTATGTGCCCGTCTTGGCGCATCTGGCCGCGCCCGGGTGGAGGAAAACTTTACTACCCGGCCTGTACGCGAATTTGAAAATTTATTATTGAGCTTTGCAAAGTAACAACAAGAGCCACTTTTAACCACTCCATTCCATTGCTTAATACACTTCTTTTTTTAAATAGCAAAGGCTGAACCTAAAAGTAACAACCATTCATCATCACAATTTTATTTGCGTAGAGATCCAATCAATCGCTTTCAATCTTCTGGGCAAAACCGGCAATAAGGACTTTTCTGCGAGTTGCCCTTGGGTGTCAGAGGTTCGCTACCGTTACTGTGCTCAGAGTTCAGATCAGCAGGGGTTTCCTCAATGGATTTTTCCTCAATAGGCTTTACCTCAATAGGCTTTACCTCAATAGGTTGTGAAACTTTGCCTGTAGAGTCATTTTCCTCGACAGTTGCGGGAACAGGCTTTATGAATGATTTAATTTCCGAGAGCTTTCCGCCTAGTTTCACATACCGCATGGAAAGTGCTTTTGAATTAGGAATATGTACAAATCCTTCT
>JBDSEJ010000082.1:0-3221 GCA_039920105.1 Candidatus Nitrotoga sp.
AATGAATTATTGTATTTATTATGGCGTCTGATTAGGTACAAAAACTTATTAATAATATTCAGAGCGGCAATTTCGTGTTGCACTAATCCGGCTATGATGATTGAGCTTTGGGATTTGAAATTAACCATTGTTTTGATTTTTCAATAATGGATTTATCGTGATAAATTTATGCTCACATTTAGAATTTGAACTACATTAACTCCAAATTCAAAGAGGTTGTCAAAGGAGAGGTTGTCAAAAAGATATAGAGAGCCTTAATTTTTGCTATGAAATTCCCTTTTAAAACGGTCGCTCTGATTGGAAAGTACAAGGCACCGGAAATTACCGAGCCACTGATGCGGTTGGCTGAATTTCTTTCCGAACAAGATATTTCTGTAGTGATAGACAGTCTTACGGCCGAACACCTAAGGCAGCACGGTTTTAGTGTTATGGCTCTGGACGCCATGGGGGAGGAAGTGGATCTTGCCATAGTGCTCGGCGGCGATGGAACGATGCTGAACATTGCTCGTACCTTGGCGCCCCTCGGTATTCCGCTAGTGGGAGTAAATCAGGGGCGATTAGGTTTTCTTACTGACATTCCGCTTGATACCATGCGGCAAACCATAGCTGCTATGTTGGGGGGGGATTTCGTTATTGAGCAGCGCATGCTGTTATCTACCTGTGTTTTGCGCGATGGTGTAGAGGTGTTTAACTCACTAGCATTCAATGAAGTGGTATTGCACCGCGGCAATATCAGCAGCATGATCGAATTTGAAGTGCGCATAGATGGTGAGTATCTTTACCTTCAGCGCGCAGATGGTCTGATTATAGCGACACCTACTGGCTCTACTGCATATTCGCTATCCGCTGGTGGCCCAATACTGCATCCTTCACTCGACCTTATTGCTCTGGTTCCTGTTTGTCCGCATACCTTAAGTAATCGCCCCATTGTAGTTAACAGCGGATCGCTATTGGAAATTTTGCCACACCGCATTTCTGATGCGCGCGTGCATTTTGATAGCCATGCCTGCTTTGACTTGCAGGAAAATGACAAATTGGTAGTAAGCCGTCATGTGCAACCGGCCTGTCTATTGCATCCAGTAGGGTACAGCTATTATCGTACCTTGCGTGAAAAATTGCTCTGGAATAAGACATTGTAATGTTGAAGTTTCTTAGTATCCGTGACTTTGTCATCGTTGATTTGCTTGAGCTTGATTTTTCCTCCGGCTTCACCGTGCTTACCGGCGAGACTGGTGCGGGGAAATCCATTTTGATTGATGCTTTGTCGCTGGCATTGGGAGAGCGTGGAGATGCGGGCATGGTGCGTAACGGGTGCGAGCAAGCCGAAATAACTGCGGAATTTGATATGACTGACTTGCCTGATTTGCAATCCTGGATGCGCGAGCAGGCGCTGGTAGGTGATGCAAATGTCTGCCTGTTGCGCAGGGTAATAGATGCAAATGGGCGTTCGCGTGGTTTCATAAATGGGCGTAGCGCCACCCTGCAACAGATGCGCGATGCGGGTGAACATCTAATTGATATTCACGGCCAGCATGCGCACCAGTCTATGTTGCGCTCCGATTCTCAGCGTGATCTGCTGGATGGCTATGCTGGCATGATAAGTGAGGTGGAAGAGTTGGTGGGATTGTTCAACGAATGGCAAACGTTGCTTCGCTGCCATGCAAAACTGGAACAAAGAGCTGTTGCCGTGGCTGGCGAGCGGGAACTACTGTTGTTCCAACGGCATGAGTTAGAAATGCTTGGCTTCAGCTTACAGGCGTGGATGGAATTACAGGCCGAATATGCGCGGCTGTCTCACGCCGCTGACCTGCTGGAAACCGCACAATTTGGCGTTGAAGTCTTAAGTGAGGCCGATACTGCCTGTCTTGCACAACTGAATGCGCTTGCTGCCCGTTTACGCATAGGCATGGAATTCGACGAATCATTGCAAGACACGCTTAACATGGTGGAAAGCGCCCAAAACGATTTGCAGGAAGTCGTGTACGCTTTACGTCATTACCCTCAAAAGGTGGATGCTGACCCTCAAAAGTTGCACGAGCAGGAACAACGCATGGCTGCGGTGGTGGATGCGTCGCGGAAATATAGGGTCATGCCGGAGCACTTGCCCGAAGCCTTGCAAAGTATCGTCGCACGGCTGGATGATCTGGGCAGCGACGCTGATCTTGCCGTATTGTTACAACAAGTGGCTGCTGCACATGAGCGGTATCTTTCTGCCGCGAAAAAAATAAGTACGGTGCGCAAGAAAGCAGCTGATAAATTATCGTTTGAAATAACGAGTGCCATGCAGACTCTTGCCATGCAGGGCGGCAAGTTTGCCGCATCACTGAAGCCGCTTGTCGAAGGAAGTGCATATGGGCTGGAAGCGATTGAATTTCAGGTGGCAACCAATCCCGGTTCGCCGTTGCGAAGTTTGGCAAAAGTTGCCTCTGGCGGCGAATTATCGCGCATCAGTTTAGCGATTCAGGTGGCAACCAGCCAGGCAGCCACCGTGCCCACGTTGATCTTTGATGAGGTGGATAGTGGCATAGGTGGGCGTGTGGCAGAAATTGTCGGTGCATTGCTTAAACACTTGGGGCTCCGTCATCAGGTTATGTGTGTAACGCATTTGCCGCAGGTGGCAGCATTAGCGGATGCGCAATGGCAGGTGAGCAAGACCAGTCGAAACGGTGCCACTATAAGTACAATTTCTATCCTCCAGCAGGCAGAGCGTGTCGAAGAAATTGCGCGTATGCTGGGCGGAGTGAACATTACCGATACCACACGCAAACATGCGGCAGAAATGCTTGAGGCGGGACTCGGTATGTCGCCCTGAAGCCGCTTTGATGTATCATACTGAAGTTCCAATATTAATGATTTTTACTATGCGCATTAAGTTGATTGTTGTTTCTGTGTTGGTCGCTTCGTGCAGTGAAATGTCTATGCCCAAGCTACCCTCGTTCACTGCTCACAAGATGGAAATTAATCAAGGTAACATGGTTACTCCAGAGATGCGTCATAAGCTCAAGTTGGGTATGACGCGATTGCAGGTGCAGGCTATCCTTGGCACGCCACTGGTCAATGACGCCTTCCATGCGAGCCGTTGGGATCATGTCTATCGGCTCGAAAAAAAGGGTAAGTTGCTTGAAAAGCAACGCATGACGCTATATTTCGAGGGTGACCACCTAACGCGTATTGACGATGGCAACATGCCCGCGCTACCCGCGATGGTCGTGCCTGCATCG
>JBDSEJ010000083.1:0-9532 GCA_039920105.1 Candidatus Nitrotoga sp.
AGTCCAAACTTGAAAATGATAAATCCATGAAGTTATTCATATGAGTCGCAATATCGAAAATATGGCAATACAGCTTGGTAGTGCGCTAAAGTAGCATGGTTTGATGCTGGCCACAGCCGAATCATGCACAGGCGGTGCAGTGGCCACGGCTGTTACTGGTATTGCGGGCAGTTCCGAATGGTTTGAGCGCGGCTTTATCGCTTATTCGAATGAGGCCAAGCGCGAGATGCTAAGCGTAGCCCCAGACACTTTGACGCGATACGGCGCTGTTAGCGAGTCCGTAGTGCGCGAAATGGTGGCAGGTGCTTTGAAACATAGCCATGCACAGGTGGCATTAGCAGTTAGTGGTATTGCCGGACCGTCAGGTGGCATGCCAGGCAAGCCTGTTGGCACAGTGTGGTTCGCTTGGGGGATTATTGAGGGGCAGTGTGTTGCGTGCCTGCATCACCTCTCGGGTAACCGCGCAGAAATTAGTATTAAGTCGGTGAGCATAGCTTTACAAGGGGTCTTGGATTTGCTGAATCAGGTAACGGAGGTAGCTTAAGGTCGCGTGGGTTGTAGTGTTAGTTTTTTAAAATAAGGAGTTTTTGAAGCAATGGCCGACATGCCTATTTAATAATGAGGAGTGGTCGTTTGCGGAACAACATTTGTAAAACATTCCAACAATCCGAATTGCTAAAACTTGCTTTTTTATTTCTTTGTAAGGAGGCTTCAGCAAATTTGCGAAAACCTTAAGTACATTGCAAAAATCCATTGTCCATTCGACAACTAATCTAGCCGGAGTCATTTGGGTTCAGAGTCTGATGGCATATGCCATAATCATGTATCATTTTTGAAGGGGAAAAGTTGCATGGATGATAATAAAAGCAAGGCACTCGCGGCGGCTCTGAGTCAGATTGAGAAACAGTTCGGTAAGGGCTCTATTATGCGTATGGGCGAGCATGATATTGCGCGCGATATTCAAGTGGTTTCTACTGGATCATTAGGGTTGGATATCGCGCTGGGTGTGGGTGGCCTGCCGCGTGGTCGAGTAATCGAAATCTACGGACCGGAATCGTCCGGCAAGACCACGCTCACATTGCAAGTGATCGCCGAAATGCAAAAATTAGGTGGCACTGCTGCATTTATTGATGCAGAACATGCTCTCGATCCACAATACGCGCAAAAGCTGGGCGTGAATGTCAGTGAGCTGCTTATTTCGCAACCGGATAACGGTGAGCAAGCGCTGGAAATTGCAGATATGTTAGTGCGTTCCGCTGCTGTGGATGTGGTGGTGGTTGACTCTGTGGCAGCACTGACGCCTAAGGCAGAAATTGAAGGAGAGATGGGCGAGCCACAAATGGGCTTGCAGGCACGATTAATGTCGCAGGCATTGCGTAAGCTGACCGCTAACATCAAGCGATCCAATACAACAGTTATTTTTATTAATCAGATACGTATGAAAATCGGTGTGATGTTTGGCAGCCCGGAAACTACGACCGGCGGCAATGCTCTAAAATTCTATGCTTCAGTTCGGCTGGATATTCGTCGTGTTGGTGCGATTAAGAAGGGCGACGAGGTGATTGGATCAGAAACCCGTGTGAAAGTGGTTAAGAACAAGGTTGCGCCACCGTTCAAACAGGCGGAATTCGATATATTGTACGGAGAAGGTATTTCACGTGAAGGCGAAGTTGTTGAACTAGGCGTGTTGCACAAACTGGTCGAGAAAGCTGGAGCTTGGTACAGCTACAAAGGCGAGAAGATTGGTCAGGGTAAAGATAATGCGCGTGAATATTTGAAAGTGCATCCTGAAATGGCAATTGAAATTGAGAACAAAATCCGTGCTGTAGCTGGTGTAGCGGCACTAAATGATGGGGCGAAAAGCGGTGTCAAAGAAGCCTGAGTTAAGTCTGTACACCCGCGCCATGCGATATCTGGTGCGGCGTGAGCATAGTCGTACCGAACTTCACGCTAAGCTGCTGACCCAGGCAAAACCAGACGACAATGTGGAGCAGGTTTTGGATGAATTGGCGGCGCGCGGTTGGCTTTCCGATTCCCGTGCAGCCGAACAATTGGTGCGCATGCGCCGCAATCGTTTCGGAATGCAGCGTATTGCATATGAACTTCGCCAGAAAGGTATAGATGAAAATCTGATTAACGATGCATTGCCGCAAATGAGAGAGACAGAGCTGGAAGCGGCCCGCAACGTTTGGCAAAGAAAATTCGGTGTTGTCCCGGAGGATGCCAAGGGAAAAGCCAGGCAGATACGTTTTATGCAATCGCGCGGCTTTATGCCGGATGTGATTTTTAAGGTGTTACGGGGTACAAAAGCTATTGAATAGATTGCTTGCTTACCAGTCGGGTACCTTAATATTAGTAGAGAAGAGTATAGAGTGCCTCGTTCTGTAATTGCATTTGTTGTATTAATAGGGATGTTATCCATTTAAAAAGAGTGTATGCAAGAATATTTACGAGTGCTTCTAATGAAAATTTACAGTTATGTACAGATGAGTATAGGTTGTTAGTATATTCAATTGATAACGTTGTATAGTTTTCCAGTATATCTGTCAGAATTCTTGAGCAATGGTCTTCAGAGCACGGATTAACGTGCCATCTTCAATAGAGTCTGAATGTCCTGAACTAACAATTTAACGGGCTGGTTATAGGGAGAAAGCAATACGGGCTTGCCGTTTGTGCCAATTAGATAAGTGCCATCTGAATGGTCCATAGTGTAGCTGCTCTTTTCGACCCGCTTTTCATAATGGACACCAAATGTCTTGGCTACCTGTGCAACAGATTGGGTATCGCCGTACAAACCTAGAAATGCTGGGTGAAAAAAAGGAACATATTCAGCTAATAGCTTTGGCGTGTCGCGTTCGGGATCCAGTGTAACGAATAGCACCTGTACCTTTTCTGCATCCTTCTCAAGCAAACGCATCACCTGCGCTAGATCAGCCAATGTAGTCGGACAAATTTCGGGGCAGTGTGTGAAACCAAAAAACAGCACCACTACCTTGTCTTTGAAGTCCGATAAACTGCGTGTTTTGCCGTTGGGGTCGATTAGTTTGAAATTCACAGGTTCCGCTGCATAACGCCAACTGACATCAATGGCATGGAATGGCGTTGGCGGCTTGGATTTGTCGCAACTGACTAGTAGCGTCATAAATAATAGTAAAAACAGGTTACGCATTAATTGCTCCTTACAACCATCAGAAATTGCGCCGATGAATAATTGTAAAATTACGAAAATGCGCATATGCATGCGCTAACTGGTATTTGAAGTTAATGAACACACGATGCTCTCTCGGCCGTGTCATCTTCGCAATGAAAATGATATCAACTTAAGCTGGTAAATTGAGCTGGTGAGCGAACAATGACAATTTGTGACAAGTTTTGATTTTAGTGATGCTGGTGGTATAAAGAAATGTCACATGATTCATGTTCAGCTTAAATAAAAACGCAAGCCACTTCATCAAACAATTTGTCTGGTATGTTAGCGCACGCGCTTTCCCATGCAGGCTTGTAGTCCAGACAAGCAAAGTATTTCCAATGACCTATTGCGCACATTAATCAGTCTGCTTTCTTGCAGGTGCGACAGTGCGCGGCTGACAGTTTCCAGTTTTAATCCGAGATAGCTGCCGATTTCTTGACGCGTCATGCGCAACTGGAATGATGTGGGCGAATAACCGCGTACCGCAAAACGCTGTGATAAATTGAGCAGGAAAGCAGCCAAGCGTTCCTCCGCACGCATTGATCCGAGCAGCAGCATAATATTTTGATCGCGCACGATCTCTCGGCTAAGGATGCGGTGCAGGTGCCTCTGCAGTGGAGGAAGCTCTCGTCCGAGATCCTCCAGTCGATTAAAGGGGATTTCACATATCTCGCTGTCTTCAAGTGCGACGGCATCGCAAGTGTGTGCATCGCTACTGATACCATCCATGCCGATGATTTCCCCAGCCATCTGAAAGCCAGTGACTTGTTCGCGCCCGTCTTCATTAAGTATTTGGGTTTTAAAAAAACCGGTACGGATCGCATACAGCGCCTGAAATTTGTCCCCGCTCCGGTACAAAATGCTGCCATGACGGTAAACACCCTTGCGAGTAATTAAATCATCCAAGCGTTCCATTTCGATATGACTCAAATTAACGGGCAGGCATAATTTGCGTAGATTACATGTCGAGCATGCTGTCTTCAATGAATTGTTGGGAACAAGTTTGTGCATTAGTAGAGAATTTTTTAAGGTATTTTGGTATACGGCATTTAAATTGTAATATGGGCAAAAATTAATATAGGCGAAAAATTATATGTTAATTTTGACATATATCAAGCTTCTGGTGAGCTAATTTTAAATTTATAATTACACTTGTTATGGGGCGTGCAGTTTATTGACGCGGCTCAATGTAATTTGCAGTGTAGGCGCAAGATGAGCAACACGAAATAATCAGCCAAAAATCTGTTCGTCCCTAGTTCATCGAAGCATAAGTGGATTTAATTTTTCTGCGGGTGACGGTAAGTTTATGACTACGTTGTAGTCTGAAAGTGTAATAATACTTTGTATAAATGTCGAAAAATCTTACATCTTGTAACAAAGCATTAGCAGGGCAATAGCCTGTTATTGTCTTTATTAGTGTAGCTTATTGGTTATTAGTATATAAAATTTAAGTATTATTTATGGCACGTATTTTGCAATAGATATTATGTGGGTTCTATCACCCTCCTCATTTTTACCCGGCGCTAATATTTTCGTTGTGGTAATGCAGGGTGCAACGTTATTAAAGGATGATTTTATGCCTATCAATTTTGATCAAGATAATGAGCTTGGGAATGAAGATATATCCCAGAGCGCTGCTAATCAAATAAAATTTTCAGGGGAATCCCGTAGGCGTTTTGCTACGTCGGGTTTGGCTGTGTCTGGGATAATTTTCACCCTTGCGAGTCGGCCTGTATTGGGTGCTACGGTATGTACGTCACCATCCGGATTCATATCAGGCAACACTAGCAATCATGGTGATCCCCCCCTTTGTAATGGGCGATCAGCTTCTGATTATTTATCAAGTTCTGACCCACTTCTGGTCATGATATTTAAAGCAGCGTTTCCCAACTCTTCGAATCCCTCATATGACAATAGACTTTTGTCGTCAATGCTGACAACTCCTTGGGAGCCTGAGGTCAAATTATCATTGCAGGTGCAATCAGTGCAGGTGCAAAAGGATCGATTGGGAGCTGCGAGCCTATTTCTATCAGGCTCCTCCAGTAGTAAAAAGGGGTCAGGTTCAACCTTGACTAAAAGTCCGACTACAAGTCCGACTACAAGTCAGGCTACGATTCCTAACCCACCTTTTCAGACACAAGTACTGTTAAAGCACCTTGTAGTAGCATTTCTTAATTCGAGAAATGGATATACTCCTTTCTTGAGTGAAGGAACTATTCAATCGATATTCAATGAATGGCAATCAAGTGGTAGTTTTTCTCCCACATCAGGCATCAGTTGGGGTGCTGATAAAATTATCGAATATTTAAATTTAACTCAAAATTAATAACCAAATTGCGCCACTATTCTCTTCTCAAGAAAATTGATTAACATGAAATGGCAGGTTATTTCGGATCAAGTAATAAACTGCTGCTCATGGGATGATGAATTGGTGTTTTACAATAAACTTTCGGGAGATACCCACTTGCTTGGCTCGGCGGCTGCTCAAGTGCTGTTGGAATTACGAAAGTCGCCGTCAAATGCATTATCCTTAATTGAAGCGCTTGCTCCATGTCAACCATCCGAAATGGTAATGAATGAGGAATCTTATATTTATATTGAACATCTTCTCAATGAGCTTAATATGCTTGGACTGATAGAATTTAGCTGATTTTGAATGTTTCTGCATTATCGCCATCAGAACTTAAATTCCGCCTTAGAAAGACGGGGATATTTCTGCAAACCGGCTCTTTCATCACGCACCTTAAAACCTCGATCTCCAGTGTGGCTGAAGGTCTCGGCTTGCTTTATGCCGATTATCTTTTGGTTGAACAACAAGATGGCTTTGCGGATTTTCACATTAGTCTTGTTCACCCACGTAATCTGCGTCGATGGTTCAAGCCACAGGTGTTATTTTTATTTGATGGAAACCCTACATTTAAACCTCTGCCGCTCGATCAGGCATTTCCCATGTTGGAGTGGGGACTTAATTGGTGCATATCAAATCATGTAAACCACTGTTTGATTATTCATGCGGCAGTGGTTGAAAAAGGTGGTTATGCTGCAATTTTGCCTGCTCCTCCTGGGTCGGGAAAAAGTACTTTGTGCGCAGCCTTGGTAAACCGCGGGTGGAGGTTGCTGTCTGATGAGCTTGCTTTGGTTCGTGTTAGTGATGGGAAACTTATCCCGCTTCCGCGCCCTGTTAGCTTAAAAAATGAATCTATCGAGATCATCAGGAGTTATGAGCCCAATGCAATTTTCAGCCGGAAGGTGGCGGATACGATAAAGGGCACGGTTGCCCATATGAAAGCACCAGCTGACAGCATAGCTCGCGCTACAGAAGCCGTAGAGGTTGCGTGGGTTATTTTTCCAAAGTATCAGGCTGGTGCTATGGCGTGTTTGGAATCATTGCCCCAGTCCCGCGCTTTCATGAGAGTTGCGGACAATTCATTTAATTACAGTCTTCTTGGACTCAATGGCTTTAAGACCATGACGAGATTGATTGATGCGTCTCTGTGCTATGATTTTGAGTACAGCAAACTTGATGATGCTATTGAAATATTTGGCTCGTTAAAGCCACAAGTCCCCAGAAGGTAAATGTATGTACGCTGAAGCGTAGGCAATCAATCACGCTGTCGAAAGCTTGTTACTGAAGAAAGTGAGTCGAACTTCTTGCCTTTCTGGTGAATATTGGATGAGGTGGTGGTGTACGATCTATCACATTATATTTGCAGAAATACTGAATGTGATCCCAAACTATTTAATATTACAAGCGCTCCGAGAGCCTGAAACATTGACTTTTCTCAGTCTGCCTGACTGGGATTTACTTATACGCCAGGCACGCCGAGCAAATTTGTTGGCCCGTATCTGCATTTTACTGGACGAACGCGGTTTGCTCGAACAGGTGCCGTCAAAACCCCGTGAGCATCTGGAATGGTCACGCGTAATCTCTGAAAAACACACTCAGGCTGTTCATTGGGAAATAACCCTAATTAGAAAGGCATTGGCGAAAGCAGGGGTGCCTGTCATTCTCCTCAAGGGCGCTGCCTATGTCATGGCAAAATTTCCGCCCGCCAAAGGACGGCTATTCTCCGATATAGACATCATTGTTCCAAAAGGTAACCTCAATGCTGTAGAAGCTGCCTTAATGCTTCATGGATGGGCCGCGACGCATCACGATGCCTATGACCAGCGCTACTATCGCACATGGATGCATGAATTGCCGCCTATGCAACATATTAAACGGATGACTGTCATCGATGTACATCATGCAATTTTGCCGGAAACGGCAGCTCTTCACCCTGATTCGGCCAAACTCATGGCTGCAGCGCAGTTACTGGATGGCTATGACGATTTAAAGGTATTTGCCCCGGCCGATATGGTGCTCCACAGTGCAGTACACCTGTTTCATAATGAGCAACTGGATCAGGGGCTGAGAGATTTGGTTGATATCGATGGTTTATTACGTCATTTCAGTGAGTTGCCTTCTTTTTGGCATAATCTGGCTGTGCGTGCACAGGAGCTAAATTTAGGGCGACCACTTTTTTACGCCTTGCGTTATGCTGTCCGTCTTCTGAATACTCCTATTCCATCAGGCATGATGGAAGCTGCCAAAAGTGGTCGCCCCAACCCGTTAACCTTGATATTTACAGATCAGCTTTTTGAACGCGCGCTCATGCCAACTCATAATAGCTGCTCCGATTGGTTGACTGGCACAGCACGGCGGATACTTTATGTACGCGCAACCTGGTTACGTATGCCGCCATTGCTTCTTGCGCGCCACCTTTTCCATAAGGCTTTCATTTCACCTAAGCCTGTATGATTGTTCATATACCATTCTGGTTATTAAGCGGTATTGAATTGTTAGTTAACTTTGTGATTAGATCAGTCAAAAATTTATCTACTGCTTATCAGTAGGCTCAAATATCGAACGATAGTGATTGGCTCACGCCCTGAGCCACTTACTTGGTGTTGCAAGCGGGCATATCACGCCAATTTCTTGTTTGATTTCATTTCTTGGAAGAACAAGACAGTTTCAACATGTATTACAACATAGCTAAAAGCAAACCTGATAAATTTTTAGCGTTTGATCCTGGCCAGAAATACAGTCACTTCTTCTCGGTCATGGTATAACTGTTTTGCTTGCAAGCGATACTTAAAGCCTTTTTTATCCAGTACCCCGCGGATGTCGGAGAGGGCTTCGTTCAAGGCTTCCACGCGTTTTTTCATTGGCAATTTGAGGTTGCAGAAGGCGCGGCTGGTAGAGCCGCTGGCGACCCAGTCAGCGACCAGTGTGGCCACACGTCCTGGTTGCTCTATCATGTCGCAAACCAGCCAGTCTACTGCGTGTTTTGGGCGATAGCGAAAGCCATCCTGACGCAGGTGTTTAACCGAGGGGTGATCGGCCACCACGCCTTTGAGCGGGCCGTTATCAACTGCTTCTACCTGCATGCCCAGACTAATAAGGTGCCATGTCCAGCCACCGGGAGCTGCGCCTAGATCTACCGCGCGCATGCCCGGTCTGATCCATTGTGTTTTTTCATCTTTGGATAAAAACGTCTCGAAAGCTTCGGCCAGCTTGAGAACAGAACGGCTGGGCGCTTCGTAAGGCATCTTCATGCGCAGGATGCCCATAGCTGCGGCGGCGCTGTTGCGCGGATCGCTCGTACCGATCAGTGCGCGATTTTTGTCAGGAAAAAAGATATGCAGGCGGGGCAGGTTGGGGTCTTCACTCATACGTCCGCTGGCGCGCAATTTTTCCTCCAGCAGGGGTTGAAAGCGCTTGATAAAACCGGACAAGGTCTTGCCATTGTTGGTGTCAGGCGTTTCCAGCCATAGTGCGTTAAATTGAGCGGGTGTGCCAGGTATGGCTGCAAGCAGTGGGGTGAGGCGGTCGCGATCGGGCAGCTCGCTTATTTCGGCTAGCAGGGTGATCAACTGGCGGGTAAAGGTAAGTTGATCATATTGCAAGCGCGGTTTGCCCTGAAGGATGAGAAAACCACTGTTGGCATTGGCTTCGAGTGCTGCCGCCTGGGTTTCCTGCTGGCAGTCTCGTTCAAAGCCGGGGCGACAATACAGTAGCCATTGTTGCGATTTTGATGGATTCGGAGTGCTCATGGCACGCATGTTAACAGCCTGTAGGTGAAGGTCAATTTATCTTGATGAACCGGGCTAGGGCGTTATTTCCACAATGCCGGTTTTCCAAATAAATCGGCTTAGTCTGGGTTACCTCACCACTCCTGGCATGAAAAGGATTATCCTACAGTCTATTAGGCGTGGCATTAATCCACTAATTAACAGCGTAGTTAGCGCACGCAACTGGCGCGAAAATTTCAGATGGATACCTTTTGCGTTTTTTTATCT
>JBDSEJ010000084.1:0-4057 GCA_039920105.1 Candidatus Nitrotoga sp.
ATTATTAATCAAGCCCCGTGTGGCATCCAGCAAAGGAATGTGCAGAGTAACGAAATCACTCTGCTTAAGAAGATCCTCAATACTGTGCGCTTTTTTAACCTGTGAAGCCAGGCCCCATGCGCCTTCCACGGTAATATCTGGGTCATATCCCACCACTTGCATGCCCAAGCCAATGGCGGCATCTGCCACCAGGCGACCAATGGCACCCAAACCAATAATACCTAGGGTGCGGCCACGCAACTCAATGCCTGCATAATTTTTTTTACTATCTTCAACCAGCTTATGCAATGTTGCGTCATCACCCTTCAAACTGGCTGAAAAATGCAGTGCAGAAATCAAATTTCGTGAAGCCAGCAACATACCCGCGATAACCAACTCCTTCACTGCGTTGGCATTTGCACCCGCAGCGTTAAATACTGGTATGCCTCGGACACTCATCTTTTTAACAGGTACGTTATTAGTGCCAGCACCAGCGCGGGCAATGGCTTTCACACTAACCGGAATATCCATCTCCAGCATATTTTGCGAACGCACCAAGATCGCATCTGGCTCTGTAATATCGCCGCCAACAATATAATTTTCAGGTGGAAGGCGGTTTAGCCCTATCGTAGATATTTTATTTAACGTCAGTATTTTAAAAGTTTTAGCCATATTTCCTTGCAAAATTTGTTATGAAATCAACCAATGCCTGTACACCTTCCAGCGGCATTGCATTGTAAATGGAAGCGCGCATGCCTCCGACTGAGCGATGCCCCTTCAATTGCAACAGGCCATTCGAATCCGCCTGTTTGAGAAACTCGCCATCCAGACTGGCATCTTTCAGGGTGAACGGTACGTTCATACGTGAACGATCAGATTTGACCACCGGGCAATTATAAAAACCATTGCTAGTATCGATCGCCTGATACAACAAGTTTGCTTTACTAATATTGGCCTGTTCCATGTGTGCCAATCCACCATTGCGCTTGAGCCACTGAAATACCATCCCGGCTATGTAAATTCCGTAAGTGGGTGGCGTGTTATACATTGAATCATTGTCAGCATGAATCTTGTAATCAAGCATAGAGGGCGTGCTCGGAGAGACATCACCAATCAGGTCTTCGCGCACGATAACAATACATAATCCCGCCGGACCTATGTTTTTTTGCGCGCCGGCATAAATCAGACCATATTTAGTTACATCAATCTGGCGCGATATTATATTAGATGACATGTCTGCCACCAAAGGTACCTCACCAGTTTCCGGAACCCAATTGAATTCGACTCCGCCTATCGTCTCATTCGAGGTGTAATGCAAGTAGGCTGCATTCGTATCACGCTGCCAAGTATCAAACGCAGGCACATAAACAAAATTTTTGTCCGCGCCGCTAGCCACAACATTTACATTGCTAAATTTTTTTGCTTCGGCTATTGCTTTCTTGGACCATTCACCGGTATTAACGTAATCAGCAGAAGTCTTGCAACGTAACAGATTCAGTGGAATCATGGAAAATTGCAAATTCGCCCCGCCTTGCAGGAATAGCACCTTGTAATTAGCCGGAATCGCGAGTAAATCACGTAAATCGCTTTCCGCCGCAGCTGCGATACCCATGAACTCCTTGCCACGGTGACTCATTTCCATGACTGACATGCCACTGCCATGCCAGTCCAGCAATTCCTGACGTGCCTGTTGCAATACCTCATGCGGCAATACTGCGGGGCCAGCGCTGAAATTATAAATTGTCATAACTTGCCTATTCTTTAATCGGGTTTGATTAAATCGGAAAGATCTTCAGGTTCAGGATCGGCAATGCGGCTCAAACCCGCAAGCCTGTCGTCTTTGCCTAGATTAATTAGTGTTACGCCCTGAGTGGAACGGCTCATTTCGCGGATTTCCTTGACGCGAGTGCGGATTAGTACACCATTAGTACCAATCAACATGATTTCGTCTTCCTCGTTTACCAGTGTAGCCGCTACCACCTTACCATTCCGGGCGGTAGTTTGAATCGCAATCATGCCCTGCGTACCACGGCCATGCCGTGTATATTCTGAAATTGGCGTTCGCTTGCCATATCCGTTCTCAGTTGCAGTCAATACCGCCTGGCTTTCGTCGCGCGCCACCAGGAGTGCGATTACATCTTGCTTCGCAGCCAGCTTCATGCCCCGCACACCGCGCGACACTCGCCCCATGGGGCGTACATCGTTTTCGTCGAAACGTACCGCTTTGCCACCATTTGAAAACAGCATTACATCATGTTTGCCATCAGTCAAAGCCACGCCAATCAGATAATCGCCTTCATCCAGGTTAATGGCGATAATGCCAGCCTTGCGCGGGTTAGCGAAATCTGACAACGCAGTCTTCTTCACCGTACCCTTAGCGGTGGCAAAGAATACATATTGATCTTCCGAGAACACTTTTACCGGCAGAATCGCGTTGATCTTCTCTCCACTTTCAAGCGGCAACAGATTAACTATTGGCCTGCCGCGGGCTGTACGGGCACCCTGGGGTACGTCGTACACCTTGATCCAGTACACTCGACCACGACTGGAGAAGCATAGAATGTAATCGTGCGTGTTGGCGATAAAAAAGTTATCTACAAAATCGTCCTCTTTAGGAGGAGCAGCCTGCTTCCCACGACCACCGCGTTTCTGCGCAACATATTCTGCTAACGGCTGCGCTTTCATGTAACCGCCATGCGACATCGTAACCACCACGTCCTCCGGCGTAATCAGGTCTTCCATGCTCATGTCTTGAGTATGGGTGACGATTTCGCTGCGACGCTTGTCGCCGTATTGCGCTTTAATGGCAGTCAGCTCGTCGCCAATAATTTGCGTTACGCGCTCTGGCTTCGCCAAAATATCGAGCAGATCGATAATCTTGTCCATCACTTCGCGATATTCACTGACAATTTTATCTTGCTCGAGCCCGGTCAAACGTTGCAAGCGCAGCTCAAGAATAGCTTGCGCTTGAGTTTCCGAAAGCCGATATGCGCGCTGCTCGCCTTCCCCTGACATACCGAATTCCGGATCCAGACTTTCCGGACGCGATGCATCGCTAACCCGGTTTAGTAACTCTTCGACCAGAGTAGATCGCCATGTCCGCGCCATCAAACCCTGCTTGGCAATAGCAGGCGTCTGTGCTGCTTTGATCAGCGCAATGATTTCATCCACATTGGACAGTGCAACTGCAAAACCTTCCAGAATATGGCCGCGATCCCTCGCCTTGCGCAAATCAAATATCGTGCGTCGGGTTACTACTTCACGCCGATGGCGCAGGAAAGCATCCAGGAACTGCTTTAAGTTAAGCAGCTTGGGCTGACCGTCGGTCAACGCCACCATATTCATGCCAAAGCTGTCCTGCAGCTGGGTCATTTTAAACAGTTGATTGAGTATTACTTCCGGAACTTCATTGCGCTTTAGTTCAATTACAGCGCGCATTCCAGATTTATCAGATTCATCGCGAATTTCAGAAATACCCTCGATTTTCTTTTCGCGCACCAACTCGCCAACTTTCATTAGCAAGGTGGCTTTATTCACTTGATAGGGCAGTTCATCAATAATGATGGCTTGGCGGTTATTACCCTTTTCAATATCTTCGAAATGAGTGCGCGCACGCATTACCACGCGCCCACGCCCGGTTCGATAACCCTCTTTTACACCTGCCAAACCATAAATAAAACCTGCAGTTGGAAAATCCGGCGCTGGAATATACTCTATCAATTGTTCGATATCGAGATCAGGGTTTATCAGTAGCGCCAGACAGGCATCAATCACCTCGCCTAAATTATGCGGCGGAATATTAGTCGCCATACCCACAGCAATGCCGGTTGAGCCATTTACCAACAGATTGGGGAAACGCGCCGGGAACACCAGCGGTTCATGCTCAGAGCCATCATAATTGGGGCCGAAATCCACGGTCTCTTTATCCAGATCGGCCAATAACTCGTGGGCAATGCGCGCCATGCGAATTTCGGTATAACGCATCGCCGCTGCGTTATCGCCATCCACCGAACCAAAGTTACCCTGGCCATCCACCAAGGGATAACGCAACGAAAATGTCTGCGCCATACGAACGATT
>JBDSEJ010000085.1:0-5732 GCA_039920105.1 Candidatus Nitrotoga sp.
ACGTTCCGCGGTAACGGTAACAAAACAGACAAAGGGGACATTTCTACTTTGCAGGCAAGGGGACATTTCTATTTAGCGTTGACACCATGCTGACTCCGTTACTCTAATTCGTAAAAAATAAGATATGATCAAGGTTGAAATAAACTTTCATAGAGGTCAGTATACATAGTTAAATTCATAAGTACGTCCCCATGCTTGAAGTCTTGTAAGTTTTGAACAAGCATTCTTTACATGAGACGTTTGAACAAGGCTAGAAAACTGGAACCAGCATTCTCTAAATAGTGGAGACGGTGAGACCGACTTGCGTTCTTATAAAAACCTGTCAATAAAATTAACATAATCCTTAGCCATAAGTGCTCTAGCAGCAATAGTCATGGCGGGGTCGAGGTTAATTCACCAGGAAATTCAAATCAACGAATCCAACTTTGGTAACAATGCAGAGAGAACGCGATGCCGCGAGATCAATAAAAAGAGTAATCGGGATATCACTTACTTGTCACGTATTGACGACCAGATATCTGTTGGTCCAAATACGCAAGAACCTGGAGTCTTCTACAAAAACAATTTATACAGACACGAAAAATTACCAAATTTTCTCTACCGCAAGCTACAAACATCTCGTTTATGAGTGCTTATGATATTTAAAGGTCAGCCTAACTATAAAAAAAGACTCTAATGTCAATCAAGGGCAACTCTATTTAACCACCCTGAGCTTCGGTTTGCTGGGGAGTGTAGGTTTATCTGGCGGAGACGTACTACTTCTATCCGTTGGAAGTGTTGGTATGAAGTCACATCCTTGAAATAAAAGACCTTGCCCGGTTTCTTTAGCAAAAATACCAATCACCGCAGGTATTGGCACGAACAGGCTATGCAAAACACCTCCAAAGCGTCCACCACAGGTAATTTCCTCATCACCAATCTGCAGATTACGCACTGCATCCATACTCACGTTAATCACGATTTCACCATCTTTAACATACGCCATTAGCACTCGCGTCAGCTCATCCACTCTCACGGCTAAATAAGGAGTTAGTGCGTTGTCGGAACACCAATCGTAAATCGCACGGATCAAATATGGTTTTGTGGAGTGTTCATTCACTTTCGCATCGCTTTTTCGGCTGCCGTCATCGCTTCAATATAGGCAGGACGAGAAAACAGTCGTTCTGCATATTTCATAAGCGGCGCAGCATCCTTACCAAGTTGTATATCATAATAATCTAATCTCCAAAGCAAAGGAGCGATTGCCACGTCAAGCATTGAGTATTCATCGTTGAGCATAAATTTTTGTTTTGCAAAAATTGGGGCAATCTGAGTAAGACTATCGCGAACAGATAAACGCGCTTTATCCGCTGCCTTTTGCACACCACTTTCCAGCACTCCAACGTGACAGAACATCTCGCTCTCAAAGCGATGCAAAAATAATCGAGCGCGCGCACGCATAACCGGGTCGGCGGGCATTAACTGTGGATGAGGGAATCGTTCATCAATATATTCATTGATGATATTAGACTCATACAGCACCAAATCACGTTCAACAAGAACTGGCACCGAATTGTATGGATTCATTATTACGAGATCTTCTGGTTTATTGAACAAGTCAACATCAATGATCTGAAAATCCATCCCCTTCTCATACAATACGATACGGCAACGCTGGCTGAACGGGTCAGTTGTTCCCGAGTAAAGCGTCATCATGGCGCGGCTCACACTTTTAGCAGATGGTTACGGGCCATCATGCGACGCACAAGTAAAAAGCCTGCAGCAGCCAGAACCGGTGTAATAACAAGAACGGCAAGTATTGGCATAGTGCCTGTACCGTTCACACCGGAAATCCAAATCTACCTTTCAAACAGCGTTCCAAGGATGATACTTGCAGCAACTGTCAAAATAATTGGCGGTGAGTGCCGTGCTGCTCGCATAGCAAGTACAGAAAATGGAATAATTAATTTCAGAGTTAACATCGACCACCATAGTACGCTGTAGTCTCCATTCTGCATTCCCATCACCCGATCTACTTCACCCGGAAGATTGGGATACCAAATGACTAAATATTGTGCGAAAAATGTATATATCCAAAGCAAAGTAAATGCAAACATCATCTGGGCTAAATAGTTGTATATATAATCTTCAACAGGCCGTAGCAATTTGCCGCGTGTATTCAACATATAAATCCATGTCACAAGAAAGGCCATGAACATATTGAAATTGCTAACGAAATGCTGCATTCCATAAATCGCGCTGTGCCAAGATGGGACCATTGTCATCTCAAAGTCCCATGCGACCATCGTGCCGTAGAGCACAAAAGTATAGGGTATCCAACAAGAAATTATATGAAAACGATGCATATCTTCTTTGCTGCGATCACTTACCTCCTGCCGCTTGATAAACACCCAAAAAATGGTCATTACAGCCAGCATACCAAGCACTTGGCGTACAACCAAAAATGTATAGTTATGCCAAGCAGGCAAATGATGCCCGTGATCTGTGGCAGTACTTAACCAAGGAAACGTGTTCTCACCTCCAACCAGTAGTATTATCAACAATACAAATGCGAGTGGAAAAAGTGCAAACAAAGATACCGCTATCCGGCGAATTTCGTAACGCCATTGGGCGCCCACCAAGTGCAATACTGCACTCAATGTCACTCCTCCCAGCGCAAGATAAAGTACCACTAAAAAACTAGCCGTCAAAACTGACCAATTACTATACGAAATCATTTGCTGCACTCCCTTATTTGGCTGCAGGCGTTACCGCCACTGCAGATTGCCCATTTTGCAGTACCTTGCGTACATAGTTGATCACATTCCAACGTTCGGTAACTGATAGATCATTAGCATACGATGGCATAATTGCACCGCCGAAAGTCATGTACCCCCAGATGAAACCATCAGACCGCTCTTTCGTTTGTTCAGCTGTCAAGTCATATGGCTTCAATAATAATTTCGCACCTACCAATCCATCGCCCTTACCGGATTTACCATGACAAGGAGTGCAATAAATATTAAAAACCCTAGCCCCAAGCTCCACTGACTTGTCGTCTGCTGGAATCGGATTCACCTGCTTTTCAGACGCACCCATATCCTTCACCAGAGATGTAGTACCAGAAATAGGAATTGAATTTTTTGGAAATGGCCTCATTCCTGGATTTTTCAAATCTACACTTTCCTGTGGTTTAATACTAATCTGATTCGCCATGTCGTCCGACCATGGCCAAGCCTGCGCTAACGTTGGTGCTAAAAGCAATACAATTGCCAAGGATAATCTCATCATTTGCCCGCCTCTTCCTGGATCTCCAGCGCTTTATGCTTGGTAAATATAGTCTTGAAAACAGCTACTGCCGACTCATCCCCACTCACCAGAATTCCAATTTGGTCTTCTGATACCTTAGTGCTATATAAGGGAGAACGTTTAGCCGGTAATGCTGCACAAATCAAAAAACCCAATATGGTGATAAATACACCACCAAGAATGAACATTTCGTACGTCAATACAAAATTAGGCGGTAATGGAACAATTGGTTTTCCACCTTTAATTTGAGCAAAGAAATTTGCCTGCGCACCCGATACTAAGAAGAACGCTAACAGAGCACCAGTACAGGCTCCAATTAATGTAAACCATTGCACATTAACTGGTTTATCTCCTAACACCATTTCAACTTCAGGATGCTCAATGGGTGACTTAAGTATCAAGTCGTCAATGTCAAAACCCTTGATATTAGCCGCACGCAATTCGGCAATTGCAGCCACGGCTTCATCAAAATCATTAAACAGTGCGAGTAAATGACGTTTGCTCATTTAGTAATCCCCCTTCACAGCAGGCTTGTTCTTCAGTGCTAAACTGCGGTGATATACCATTTCTTTCACTTCATACATAGAAACGGAAGGGAATACCTTACAGAACACCATGAACAATAAAGTGAACCAACCGAAGCTACCAAACACGATACCCCACTGCACTAAGCTTGGCCATTGATCATGATCCCATGCCCAAGGATAGTGACCGTGTGCGAAACTCGGCGAGATGATCATCCAGCGTTCAAGCCACATACCAACATTAAGTAATATTGACACTACGAACAATATTGGGAGGTGAGTCTGGAATCGCTTAAACGCAAGCATCAACGGCAAGATAGATCCGAAGAAGATCATTGCCCAGAAGTATGGTGCATAAGGGCCAGTAGCCTTAAAAATTAATTGATCCTTGGCAGTCTGGTCATGTCCATACCATACTGAAGCGAATTCGATCAAATTAAGGTAAGTCCACACCATTGCAATAGCGAAGGTCAGGCGTACAAGCTTTTTCATAATCGGTAACGTCATATATTCTTCAAATCTGAACACATATCGCAAGATAATAAAAAGCGTAATGATTGCCGCACATCCAGAATATAAAGCACCTGCCACAAAGTATGGAGGGAAAGATGTAACGTGCCAGCCCGGCATATTCGACATAGCAAAGTCAGAAGCCACGATGGAGTGTACCGAAACTGCCAGCGGGATAAGAAAACAAGCTATCGTTAAATATGTGATTCGGAAGTTACGCCACTGGCGATCTGTTCCTTCCCAGCCAAGTGACATTATTGTATATAGCTTTTTACGCCAGCCCGCGTGGATATTATCACGGCAAATTGCAAGATCAGGAATCATGCCGACATAGAGAAACAGTACAGATGAACTTAAATAGGTGGCTATCGCAAACATATCCCATACTAGCGGCGACTGAAAATTTGGCCAGACCCAGCGTTCATTTGGGTAGGGCATCACATAATAAACCTGCCATAAACGGCCCAAGTGCACCATTACGAACAGGCCTGCCGTCATCAACGAGAAGGTTGTCATTGCCTCGGCAAAACGGTAGATAGGTTTACGCCAATCGGCATGCATTAAATGCAAAATCGCCGACAGCAAAGTCCCCGAATGACTCATCCCTATCCAAAAAATGAAGGTGGCAATGTATAAACTCCATACATGAGAGTTGTTTTTATTGGAAACACCCATACCAACCGTATACTGATAAATTTCACTCCCCACCGCAACACCAATCATTGCAAGTGCGATCAATAAGATTACCCAGTAAAGCTTTCTTGGACTCTCTAAGCTTTTCAGCACATCTTTATTAATCTGTGCCCAAGCTATATCTTCGCGAATATCTTTTTCCATTATTTTAATTCCTCCCCTTGTGCCTGCGTGAAAGTAACTTCAATGCCGTTTCCCACATGACATCCCCATCACGCGGCCTAAACAGCGCTTTCACGCAACTGCTCCAGATACATTACCGACGGATATGTGCGCAACTCTTCCAGAATTCGATAGCCACGTAACTTAACGGCCTCTTCTTCCGCATCTTTTTCTTGTTTATCTTTATTCAGGTCAACCTGTTGCCGCATCCACTGCTTCCCAACATTGGCCGACGGGTCAACCAAATTCCCAAAAGTTATTGCTCCAGTCGGACAAACTTGCTGACAGGCAGTTTGTACTTCACCATCAAGTACAAGTCGCCCATCGGTACGGGCATCGTTCTTGGCGGCTGTCAATCGCTGCACACAGAACGTGCATTTCTCCATTACGCCCTTGCCGCGCACGGTCACATCTGGATTGAGTTGCTGATTCATTGGCTCCGGCCACACATTGTCAGTGGTTGGATAGTCATACCAGTTGAAGTACCGAACTTTATATGGGCAGTTTGCATTACAGTAACGTGAACCGACGCAGCGATTGTAAACCTGTGAGTTC
>JBDSEJ010000086.1:0-1717 GCA_039920105.1 Candidatus Nitrotoga sp.
CAAGCGAATATTCAATCTGAAGAACGCAGTTATTGCTTGATCGGGAGGCTTTGGGAAAAAGATATCAGGAATATTGACTACTAAGCACAAAACAAATGAAAAATGTTTTTTCCAATACACCCCTGACTGGGGAATATCTGCTATCAGGCGATCAAGCCCGACAGGCTGCTAGGGGCAAGTGAATGCTGGAGGGGCTGAGTTGATTATTTTGGCCCCATTACCAACAAAGTGTCCTGTTTTTTAACTTATGAGTCTGGTTCAAAATATTGCTATTCCTAATTTAAAATCGGACATTAAATTCTGTACTGTATACAACGCAGGTATTGCATAAAATCTCTGGCACCATCGTCTTGCTCCATCGTTCAATCTTTGTTAAAGTTGATTGCATTATGCAATTTTCGCGTGCCCTTTTCCCGCTACTACTTACCTTGTTACTGCTCTTTGCCCAGCAAGGCGGAGCAGTCCATGCTTTGCGCCATACTCTTGCGGAGCATGGTCAGCAGCATGACAAGCATGCACCGCATTCTTCGGGATGCGCACATTGTGCGGCATACGCACAATTTGGCGGCGTTCTCGGCAGTTCTTACCATTCCTTCGTGGCTATTACTAATCCGAATGGAACGGTGCAGTTTTACACTTCTACATTTAATTCCAACCAACCCCTAATCGCCGTTGCGCGCGGCCCTCCCAACCTTCTCCAGGAAACCGCATAAAACCACCCTGTATAGCGTGTGGAATGTGATTCATTTTTGGAGAATTGTTATGTTTAAGCACGTCATAAGTTGCGCGGCGCTGTTCGCCTATGCCGCAACCAAGAAATCGGTTTACTTAATACCCTTGCTACTGTTTGCTTTCGCGGCATCCGCTAAAGCAAACGTGGCTGATTCCATGCTGAGTGTAAATTGCAGAGAAGTAGACGTTGACGCTGAAGTGTTTATTAACGGCCAATTCAAAGGCAAATGCCCATTGGAATTAACAGTTCCCGCTGGCAAGTTGAATCTGAAAGTTCAAAAAAAAATTGATGCTTATAGTGCTCGTGTATTCGAGCAGGAAATACGAGTAGGCAAAGGCGTGGATAAAAATGTTCTAGTGCTACTAGGTGTTGCGCAACTTACCGCCAAAGGTAAACAGCTTCAATCCGAGCGACTGAACTTGGAGCAAGCCGAGATGAAAAAGCTATGGAAAGACGGTGTGCCTGAAATTGAGCCGATTCCAGCTACCAATTTTACTGCTAGCAATCCTATCATTCTGCCACCGGGCATCATAGCCGACCCGGGCACAATTACTTCTTCCGTCAGTGCATCCCCACCGTTTGTGGTTACAGAGCAAGCAGCAATTGAGCCTGTACTTTTGCCGTCGGTTGTTGTTACCGCTAACCCTTTGGGAAGCGCACTGTTTGATCTGGTATCCCCGGTTTCTGTTCTAAGCGGAAAAGATTTATCTTTCCGACAAGAGAGTACTTTAGGTGAAACGCTTTCCAAGCTTCCCGGCATAAGCTCCACCTATTTTGGCCCGAACGCGAGCCGTCCGGTAATACGCGGCCTTGACGGTGACCGAGTAAGGATAATGCAGAACGGTGTCGGCATGCTTGATGTTTCGGCCTTGAGCCCCGACCATGCTACGACCGTAGATCCGTTGGTGGTAGATCGGATCGAAGTGGTGCGCGGCCCTGCAGCACTGATGTATGGAGGTGCCGCAGTAGGAGGCGTAGTGAACT
>JBDSEJ010000087.1:0-2548 GCA_039920105.1 Candidatus Nitrotoga sp.
CAACAACATGAGAGGACACCATGAAATCGAGCATATTAGGGGGGGTTATATTCGCGTTGCTTGCTTTGTCTGCATTTGCCGCTGAAACAGGGAGTGTCATCAGGGCCGATGGAATCAAGGTTGAACCGTACCGAGACGCTAAAACAATTGCCACGCTATCTATTGGCGACAAAGTGGAAATTATCAAAAAAAATGGCGGCTGGTTACAAATAAAAAGCTCCAAGGGCCAGGGTTGGGTGCATATGTTGAATATTCGCAAAGGAGGCGTACGCAGGGAGTCTGGTGATATAAGCGGACTCTTGGGTATGGCGTCGGGGCGTGCAGGAACAGGCAAAATAGTTTCCACTACAGGTATCCGCGGACTCGACGAAGTGGAATTGCAATCCGCTAAATTTGATGAGACCGAATTGAGTCTGTTCGAGTCGTATGCAATAAGCCGAGCTGAAGCTCAGATTTTTGCCAATCAAGGGAAGCTTGTTGCGCGTAAATTCAATTACCTTCCTTCCCCAGAGGCCTCCCCAGAATAAAGGACAATTCTAATGAAAGCGATATTAAAATACTTGTCGGTTGCTGTAATGACGATTGCCTGTAGTGCTGCTTTGAGCTTTGATTTCGAACAAGAGTTCAAAAAAATACTTAAGGACGGCGTGCAAAAAAAGATTGAAGAAAAATCTGACGCCGCAACCAGTAATGCATTTTTGGGACTTGTCGGCATATCGCAGGAGGAGGAAATTGCAATAGGGCGACAAATTGCTGGCAACTTGCTGGGTGCATCTGCGCTTGTCAAAGATCAGAACCTGCAGGTATATGTCAATAATGTCGGGCGCTGGGTGGCAAGTCAAAGCGAACGTCCGGATTTGACTTGGCGTTTCGGGGTGATTGAATCGAGTGACGTTAATGCTTTTGCGGCGCCGGGCGGCTATATTTTCCTGACTCGCGGGCTGTATAGTTTATTGCAGAACGAGGCAGAATTGGCCGGGGTGCTGGGGCACGAAATCGGTCATGTTGTTCGCAAGCATCATCTGAAAATTTTACAGCAAAGTAGCCTGGTGGACTTGGGCGGAAAATTAATTTCCAAGCGTGTCGGCGGCAATGACAAAGTACAGGGGCTGATTGGCAACGGTGCAGAAATTGTGGCGCGTTCGCTCGACAAAAGTGCCGAGTTTGAGGCCGACCGCATTGCGGTGGTGCTTGCCGCGCGTGCCGGTTATGACGCCTTCGCTTTGCCTGAAGTGCTACAGCAAATAGGTCACTTTTCCCAAAATGATGGTAGCGTGTCACTACTGTTCAAAACTCATCCCCATCCAGATGATCGATTAGAAAAGCTGGGGCTGGTCATGGATGGTAGCTTGGAAGATGTAAAAGGGAAAACGCTGGCAACACGATTTTATCGCATCAAAAATTAGTCCCTTTTTATATATTCTGTTCGTTATGTCATAGCATTTATAGAGAATGAGGAGAGCGTTTGCCCAGTATCGCCCACATTAGCCTGACATTAGTCGGGTTAATGTGGGTTTTGCCGTTTTTGTATTTTTACCATGCCTATCCACTTACCACCTTCTATCAAGAATGGATTGCTGCTGTTCTCGGGCTTTGCGCCATGCCTCTGCTGGTGACAAAACGTTATTGGCTACAACCGAAAATTCCGTCCATCGCTTTTTTGCCCATAGGGTTGCTGCTGTTGGGCACGATGCAGTTTGTGCTGGGCAGGGTGAGCTATTTCGATCATATTTTGTTGCTTTCCCTGTACCTGCTCTGGGCGGCGCTACTCATGATGCTCGGCCGACGCCTATGCGAGGAACTCGGTTTGCCTGCATTGGCGACAACGTTAGCAATATTCTTGCTGGTTGGGGCTGAACTTAATGCTCTGGCCGGTATATTGCAACATTACAGCTGGCATACTTTTCTGGATGTTGTGGTTACCGCCAAGGTTTCTGTAGCCGTCTATGGCAATGTGGCTCAACCCAACCATTTCGCCAACTACATTACACTTGGTTTGATCTCACTGGGTTTGTTGCATATGTGCGACCTGCTTCGCGCACGGTATGTTTTGCTGTTGACCATGCCACTGTTATTCGTTCTGGTATTGAGCGGTTCACGTAGCGTCTGGTTGTATTTGCTGTTTATGGCAGGAATGGCTTGGTTGTGGCAACGTAACGATAAATCTTGTTTGCCGCTTTTGCGTTACACCTTGTTGCTGTTGCCGGGGTTCGGTTTGATGCATGCAGTGGTGCAAATTCCTTGGCTGGAAGGGGCAGCCGGCAGTATTACCACAATGCGGAGTTTATTTGGTGAAGGGACTGGCGGCAGCATCCGCTTGTATTTGTGGCGAGAAGGATGGCAGATATTTAGCCAGTTTCCTCTGCTGGGTGCTGGCTTTGGCCAGTTCGCATGGCAGCATTTTAAAATCGGGCCCGTTTTGCAGAGAACTGACATTGTCGGTATGTATAACAATGCACATTCATTGGTAATTCAGATTGCCGCAGAAATGGGCTTGGCTGGCTTGCTTGTTTTTTTGGGCATGCTGGCGATGTGGTTAATTCAGTGT
>JBDSEJ010000088.1:0-3934 GCA_039920105.1 Candidatus Nitrotoga sp.
AGTAGAATCGAAACAATTAATTTAAAAATAACATCATGTTGCTGAATGATTTGCGCGATTATATCGCAAGCCTGCTGGAACCCGACCGTTTTCGTGACTATTGTCCAAATGGCGTGCAAGTGGAAGGGAGAGCAGAAGTCCGCCGCATCGCCAGTGGTGTAACGGCTTCCCAACGTTTACTGAAAGCAGCCACTGCATGGAATGCAGACGCTATTCTGGTTCATCATGGTTATTTTTGGCGTAATGAAGACGCTGCTATAACTGGAATTAAGAAACAGCGTATTGCACATTTGCTTCAGTATGATGTTAGTTTGCTAGCTTATCACTTGCCGTTGGATGCACACGCTGAACTTGGCAACAACGCGCAACTCGGTCAACGTTTGGGTTTTATAGAGTATGGGCGCTTTGGTGAGCAAGACATTGCTTGTTATGGGGAGTTGGTACAAAAACAAACATTAGCACAACTGACCCGGAAAATTGCAAACAGCTTACAGCGTATGCCGTTAGTGATCGGTGAAAGTGACCCTACTATCCGTCGGATCGCTTGGTGTACCGGTGCGGCGCAGGGTTATTTCGAAGCGGCGATCGCGTTGGGTGTGGATGCCTTTCTTACCGGCGAAATTTCCGAGCAGAATGTGCATGTGGCGCAAGAAACGGGTGTGATATTTATTGCGGCTGGCCACCACGCCACTGAGCGCTATGGTGTCCAGGCTCTGGGTGCGCACCTCGCCGAGCATTTTGGTATAGAACACCGCTTTTTCGAGTTAGAAAATCCGATTTAAGGGCATATTTTAACGCTCAAGGTTTACACGCAATTTGTCGATTGATACCACTGAAATTGCAGCGCTTCTTGAAGACTCACGTAGCGCGGTGTTGGCGAAATGCAAACCATCGCGATGCGTCACCAACAGGTTTTGTATTAGACCTGAGGCTTCATTTAGCAGTGCATCCGCAGTGGTGGAAAAACGTTGAAGGAAATCCATGCTTCGCGGGTAATAAGAAGTCCATTGCCATGCCAGGAAACTCTCATTACTTTTAAAGCCTGCCTCCTGAAAATTATTATGCAGCGTTTGAATGGCATTTAACTGTTTTTGTTCGAGTGTAGGCACCGCACTCCACATCAGTCCATAGTAAATACGTAGGGTGTCGCCCAGATATTGCTGTTCCAGCATGGGACGTAGATAGAGCTTTTGTTCTGTTTCAGGTTGCATGTACAGTCCAACTAAGCACTCAGTTGCATTGCGATCTTCGGTAGTTGATATGCGCCACCCTGACGTATTCGCTAAGATACGTTCGCTTAATGCCAGCCAGAAGTCATTATTCAATTTCTGACGTGTTTCATCCACTTGATTTGCGACAATAAGCGCCAAGGGCAGGTTTTCTTTTTGGGCGAAAAAATTCAATACAGCTTGTTCTTCGTTCATCTACCCATCCTTAAAATTAGAAATAAAATTATATGTATTGACCATTATCCTAAATAATTATATTTAGTCTTGCTATTTTTTATGTAAAGGTTTAGTTACTGATTTAAAAATACACAGTTGATAAATTGAATATCAATTCTATCTAGTTTTTATATACTAACCTGATCACTTTTTATTTAAGAAAGTTTTGCTAAATCAGGCATGCAGTTCGAATAACTAATTGAGCAAATAATCTGCGCAGCAGATGTTCACAAATTTAAATTTTAGAGGTGCATATATGCCCGACGCCGAAATTCTCCTGCAGGAGGTTTCAACATACCTAAAGCCCAAGGATGTAGAACATGTCCGGAAGGCACTTAAATTTAGTGGTCAAGCACACGAAGGTCAACTACGTAAATCCGGTGAGCCATATATTTCGCATCCCATTGCCGTCGCTCGAATTCTTACCCCACTGCACCTCGATGCACAAGCCATCATGGCGGCATTGCTGCATGACGTGGTAGAAGACACGCATATTAGCAATGAAGAAGTAGCAAATATATTCGGTAAACCTGTGGCTGAACTGGTTGATGGTTTGAGTAAGCTTGACAAGATTGAATTTCAGACCAAGGAGGATGCACAGGCAGAAAATTTCCGCAAAATGCTGTTGGCGATGGCGCGTGATGTGCGCGTCATCCTGATCAAACTGGCTGATCGCCTGCATAATATGCGCACGCTAAAATCGATGTCGCGTGAAAAATGCGAACGCATTGCGCGTGAGACCATGGAAATTTACGCACCCATTGCCAATCGCTTGGGCCTCAATGCTATCTATCAGGAATTGGAAGATTTAGGTTTTAAGCACCTGTATCCAAAGCGCTATGAAGTTTTGTCTAAGGCTCTCAAAGTTGCACGCGGTAATCGTCGTGAGGTTGTAGGCAAAATCCAGGAAGCCATTCGCCAGCGCTTGGAAGAGCACCACATCACTGCCCTAATACAAGGGCGCGAAAAACATCTCTATGGCATCTACCAGAAAATGCAGTCAAAATCGCTGGCCTTCGCCCAAGTACAGGACATTTACGGTTTCCGTGTGATGGTGGATGATGTACCATCCTGCTATTTGGCGCTGGGATTGCTACATGGCCTATATAAACCGATTCCCGGCAAGTTTAAAGATTATATTGCAATCCCCAAGGCGAACGCTTATCAGTCGTTGCATACTACTCTGTTTGGGCCATACGGGACTCCTATCGAAGTGCAGATTCGCACTCAGGAAATGCATAAAATAGCTGAGGCTGGTGTTGCATCGCACTGGTTATATAAGACCGCGCAGACACCATACAATGATCTTCACAAGAAGACACACCAGTGGCTGCAAAGCTTATTGGAGAGCTTAAGCCAGAGTGGCGATTCAGTGGAGTTCCTTGAACACCTGAAGGTAGATCTCTTCCCGGATGAGGTTTACGTTTTTACCCCTAAAGGAAAAATTCTCGCGTTGCCACGTGGCGCTACGGCTGTGGACTTTGCATACAGCGTGCATACCGACATTGGCAATCACTGTGTGGCTGTCAAAGTAAATTTTGAGTTAGCACCGTTACGTGTGGAGATAAAAAATGGCGATCGCGTGGAAATTATCACCGCAACGCATGCTCATCCCAATCCCGCATGGCTCGGTTATGTAGTTACCAGCAAGGCGCGAAGCCAGATTCGCCATGCACTTAAAACTATGCACTTTGACGAATCTTCCGCGTTGGGAGAGCGTCTGTTGAGCCAAGCTCTATCCTCACTTGGGCTTAATAAACAGGATATTGACAGCAACCAGTGGGAAAAACTACTCAAGGATACCGGAGTAAAATCGCGCGAAGAAATTTTCGCTGACATTGCTCTGGGACGCCGTCTCAACATGGTTATTGCCCGCCAGCTTGCACGTATCGGAGAGCCTGGTACACAAGAACATTCCGCACTTAGCGGCGTAATCACTATCCTTGGCACGGAAGGTATGGCAGTACAATTCGCTAAATGTTGCCGCCCAATTCCAGGAGATCCTATCATCGGCATAATCAAGAAAGGCCAAGGATTAATCGTTCATACACATGACTGCCCCGTGCTATGCAAGGGACACGGCGGTATGGACAAATGGCTGGACATTGTTTGGGACAAGCACATTAACAGACCCTTCGAAGTGAGCATAAAATTGATCGTAGCCAATCAACGCGGGGTCTTAGCCAAAGTGGCAGCAGTGATTGCCGATGCCGAATCCAACATCGAGAACGTCCATTTCACCAACGAGGGGAATTACACTACGCTGTACTTCACTTTGCAGGTGAGCAACCGTATACACTTAGCCAATGTGATGCGCGGCCTGCGCGGAATACCCGAGGTAATACGCATTACCAGGATAAAGAGCGTACCCGCCTGATGGCACCTCAGACTTTTTTTACCAGAAAAAACCGTTGTAAATAAAAGCCATTAGCACAGGGCTGAAGTTGCATGGGAGCAAAGTCCCATTATAGGCGGCTTGAGCTATGTAA
>JBDSEJ010000089.1:0-9505 GCA_039920105.1 Candidatus Nitrotoga sp.
GGCCGCCCATCTCTACCCCACTTCAGCAGTAAATCACACTCGCACCGTTAGTTTTGCAAGAGGCTCAATTGTCAAATAACATTATTGAGGTGAAACGCAGAGGTTGAACGGGAGTTTATCAACGACAGTACGAACCGTCCCTCTGTTCATCTACCTTTTTAATAGAACCGGTCATAAAACTTTGCGATTAATCATATTCGCGAAGGTCGAATCCAGATGTCCTCATCAATCTAGTTGAAAAGCGACGCTATAATGTTTGCAACGGTTCAAATAGCATTGCTAACTCTTCTGTGGAAAGTAGAGAGATAGTTTCTCCCTTATCATCAAAAATGCCTTGCGCCAAATCACGTTTTTTCCCTTGCATTGCAACAATTTTTTCCTCTACCGTACTTTCAGTAATCAGCTTGTAAACGAAAACTGGATTTTCTTGGCCTATACGGTGGGCGCGGTCTGTAGCTTGATTTTCTGCTGCGGGGTTCCACCACGGATCGTAATGGATAACAGTGTCGGCGGTGGTGAGGTTCAACCCTACACCGCCCGCTTTAAGACTGATTAGGAAAATGGGAACTTCTCCGTTTTGAAAACGTTGCACTGGTGTGGCGCGGTCGCGAGTCTCTCCGGTAAGCTTGACGTAGGGCAAGTTAAATTTGACAAGTTCCAGCTCGATTAACGCTAACATAGAGGTGAACTGGGAGAACAAAAGAATGCTCCGTCCCTCTTCCACCATGTCTGGCAGCAAGGACATAAGGAGTTCCAGTTTTGCTGAATGTGTTACTTGCTTCGCAGCAGGCAATTTGAGCAGGCGTGGGTCGCAACATGTTTGGCGCAATTTAAGCAGTGCGTCAAGAATTACAATATGACTGCGATTCATGCCCTTCTTGTCAACTTCCAAGCGTATTTTTTCGTGCATGGCTACCCGGATAGTTTCGTATAGGTCACGCTGGGCACCGGATAGTTCACAAGAGCGAATTATTTCCGTTTTGGGTGGTAATTCTTTAGCTACCTGTGCTTTAGTGCGGCGCAGCAGAAATGGGGCGATACGGCGAGAAAGTGTAGTGCGCCGGGAATGATCTCCTTGCTTTTCGATGGGCGTGCGGAACAGCTTACGAAAAATCTTGTCATTACCCAATAATCCTGGCAGTAGAAAATGATACAGCGACCACAATTCACCAAGGTGATTTTCCAACGGTGTGCCAGTCAGAGCAAGCCTATGTCGTGCTTTGATTTGATGCACAATTTGAGTGGCATGCGACTTCGGGTTTTTGATAATATGACCTTCATCAAGGATCAGCAAATGAAACTCTTGCCTGGTCAATACCGCTTTGTCACGTGGTAGCAAGGGATAGGTGGTGAGCACCAAGTCATAAGTCCCAATAGATTCGAAATGTTGTTTACGCATTTGTCCCTGCAATACCAATACGCGTAAATCTGGCGCAAAACGCTCTGCTTCCCGCAACCAGTTAAACATCAGGCTGGTGGGCGCGACAACAAGGCTGGGATTGTTCATACGCCCGGCTTCTTTTTCTACCAGAAGATGGGCTAAGGCTTGTATGGTTTTACCTAGCCCCATATCGTCAGCTAGAATGCCAGCCAATTCATATTCGCGCAGAAATTGCAGCCAGTTTAGTCCTTCTTGTTGGTAGCCTCGCAAATCGGTCTTCAGACCAACCGGCGGTGCGACCAGCTGAATTCCTTGGAAGTCGCGCAGCTTGCGTCCTAATTCACGTAAACGTTCGCCGCCCAACCAGCGTAAACCAGCAATATCTTCCAGCTCTGCAAGTCGCCCCGCCTGAACCGCAGACAAATCGATTCGCTGCAAATTATGCACTGCATCTTTATCAAAAAGCTCTACCAGCACTGATAAAATATTTTGTATGCGGGATATTGGTAATGTCACCAAGCGGCCATCACCAAGGCGTGCTATAAGTGGCATGTCTTCAGCACTAAGCTGCGCCAGTCCCTGAATGTTCATTTGTTCTGGAAACTGTCGAATTAAATCCAGCAAGACTGGAAGCAAGTTGACGGGTAGCCCGTCTACCTGAATGCCCAGCTCAATGCCGAACCAGTTATTGTTACTATCGTCCTCATGGACGGTTGCGGTCCAGTCTTCGATTTCTGCGAAACGAAAATTGAAGCTTGGTTCCATTTCAATTTGCCAACCAGAGGCTCGCAGATCGGGTAGGTTGACAAGGCAAAATTTGACCCACTCATTATCATCCCCGCCCAGAATAAAAGAACCATTATGTTTTTTATGTAATTCGGAAAAAATTGACAAATCAACAAAGAAAAAACCCAAACCGACTAATTCGTCGTAATAACACTTTTCGGCGGTAAAATCACGGTCGATGCGTAATAGTTCATCACCGCATCGCTGTGCAATTGATTTTTCAGTTGACATGGCGTCAATTTGCACGCCACCGTAGTCGAATGCTAAGCGCACCAGGTCGAGTGTTTTCGGCTCATCGTCATGGCCATCATTAAAATGGGATAAGCCCAAAAAAAGAGGCGGATTCAATGCTACTGTATAAAAGCGTAAACATGGAACAGGGTGCCGATCACTTATTTTTCTTTCTTGTAACACCTGTGGTAGCTGAATATTTATACCGGGCAGCTTTTGCATCAATTCCTTGCCGATACGGCCGGCCAGTGCTGATGGAATCGCTGGTGCACTAACCAGAGCGTAAGCAATCTCCTCTGGGAGGCCGATATCCAATTCGCCGCAGACAGATGCAATTTCATTGACATACCACAAGGGGGAAAATGGTAGTACTTGTGACGGTGGTGTTGTTTCAACCTGTAATCGCTGGTTTCCCTGTGTGTCCATGGCCCATACAGGCTGCGTGACACATTTTTCACCAAAAGACAGGGGCACAGAATCAGGTGTTCCCCAGAAACACCTGCCGGTGTTGATCATTTCTCTCATCCACCGGGCACCCTGTGCATCAGATAAATAGTTGCCTGCCGCACTCATCAAGTTTAATGCAGCGATGATTTTCTGGTCACGCTCGGTAAAGTAGCGTGGCTCTGCGCCAATAATGATATTGGGTATGGAATTATGAAGCGTTTTTTTGCCAAATCCCCCAGCCTTGAGCAACCTGGCAGTGAAAAATGTTACCTCCACTCTTGCTGGCTTGCTATCACTCAGTTTTAAAACGTAAAGTAAACGTTGTAAAACGTTCACTGGCAAGCTATCGCGGCCTAATGCCGGAGTGGCCGTGCGCGATAATTCGTTTAGCCATATGGAAATTTCATACGGCAGGTCCGTAACATTTGGAGATGTGATATCAGTTTGCTCAGAAGCTTCCAGAGGGGGTTCCGCTTGAGCCTTGATCAGCGTTGCGACAATATGCTTGCAGTTGTAGCCAACCGGGCAGCTACATTCCCCTTGGACAAATACGTGACCTCCCGGTTGCGCCTGTAGAAGGATATTGACGTGATAACGATTTTTATTTGAACCTTCGACAAGTGCGGAAACCGAGTCGCCATTTTGGCTGATATCTAGTGTCGTGACTTTGTTCTCACGATAATATTGACGTCCCCGCGTCAAGTATGCGGTCGAAAACAATGAGCCTATATCAACGGATGAAACGAGAGAATGCACTTGATTCTAGAACCTTAAAATTAAAAACACCGTTTTCAGCTAATTGATTTTAATGGGCAACAGCCTAGACAAATCCATAATCTTGCCCAACCAGCTTACTGTTATTTACATGTTTTTAACTATTGCTTCACCGAATGCAGAACACGATATTTGTTTCGCTCCTTGTGTCAGACGTGCGAAATCATAGGTGACGGTCTTGGCGGCGATCGCCCCGTTCATGCCCTTAATAATTAGATCGGCGGCTTCCGGCCAACCAATATGGCGCAGCATCATTTCTGCTGAGAGTATCAATGAGCCGGGATTGACGTAATCTTTGCCAGCATATTTCGGTGCAGTGCCGTGGGTGGCTTCAAACATGGCAATACTATCCGACAAATTGGCACCCGGCGCGATACCAATCCCACCAACCTCTGCTGCCAGTGCATCAGATATATAGTCGCCGTTGAGGTTCAAGGTGGCGATAACGTCAGATTCTTCAGGACGCAACAAAATTTGTTGTAAAAAAGCATCGGCAATTACGTCTTTAATGATGATGCCTCCGCTTCCATATTTTTCAGGCAGTTTTAGCCATGGCCCACCGTCAATTTCTACCCCCCCGAACTCTCGCTTGGCGAGTTCGTATCCCCATTTCTTGAAGCCACCTTCTGTGAACTTCATGATGTTGCCTTTATGCACCAAGGTGACGGACTTGCGCTTATGATCAATAGCGTACTGGATGGCGCGACGAATTAAACGTTCACTGCCTTCGGTAGACACCGGTTTGATGCCTATAGCAGAGGTTTCTGGAAAACGGATTTTCGTCACGCCCATTTCATTTTGTAAAAAATTGATTATTTTTTTAGCTTCTGGTGAACCCGCTTCCCATTCGATCCCCGCATAAATATCTTCTGTGTTTTCTCGGAAGATCACCATGTCTACTTTTTCTGGTGCTGTCACAGGAGTAGGAACGCCTTTGAACCAGCGAACTGGACGCAGGCATAAATATAGGTCAAGAATTTGACGCAACGCCACATTGAGCGAGCGCATGCCACCGGAAGTAGGAGTGGTGAGCGGGCCTTTTATGGACACAACATAGTTGCGCACTGCTTCCACCGTCTCATCCGGCAGCCACGTATCGTTACCATAAACATTTACCGCTTTTTCGCCAGCATATACTTCCATCCACGCGATCTGGCGTTTACCCTGGTAAGCCTTGGCGACTGACTCATCCACCACTCGTCGCATGACAGGAGTGATATCCACGCCTATACCATCACCCTCAATGAAAGGAATAATGGGTTGATCTGGTACGTCCAGTGTGTGGTCATCGTTAACGGTAATTTGCTGGCCTTGAGGTGGAATTTTGATGTGTTGGGTCATGTATTTTTGCTCCCCGATGAAAAGCTTGGGGTAATATGGATCGCTTTAGTGAGTGGAAAAGTTAGGATGAGCCGCACCTTGTTGTTCAACAAACCATATGGAGTGATTTGTCAGTTTAGTCGCGACGGCCTGCATTCAACGTTGGCGGATTATATCGCGGTTCCTAAATTGTATCCAGCGGGACGGCTGGATGCTGACAGTGAAGGTTTGCTGTTGCTCACTGATGACGGTTTGTTGCAGCACCGCATTACCGACCCGCTCCACAAATTGGCCAAGATTTATTGGGTGCAAGTGGAAGGTAAGCCAAGCGAGACGGCACTAACGCAATTGCGAAGTGGGGTAAAGTTGCCCGATTTTGTTACATTGCCTGCTAAGGCAAGATTGATGGCAGAGCCGGTAAATTTATGGCGGCGAACGCCGCCAATCCGCGAGCGTAAAAATATACCAACCTCTTGGTTGGAGATGATTATTCGCGAGGGAAAGAACCGACAGGTACGTCGCATGACAGCCGCGGTTGGCTATCCTACTTTGCGCTTGATTCGTTACCAGGTCGGTGAGTGGACGTTGGATGGTTTGGAGCCAGGCATCTGGCGTGAGGCTGCGGTATAATGTGCGACTTTTTGATTCCTAGCGGGAGATTGTCATGCCTATTTACGAATATCGTTGCAGCAGTTGCGGTGCACAAAAAGATGTGATGCAAAAAATAAGCGATATGCCGTTGACCGTGTGTCCTGTATGTGACAAACCTACATTCAGCAAAAAGATTTCAGCTGCTGGCTTTCAACTCAAAGGAAGTGGTTGGTATGCCACGGATTTTAAGAGTGCCGGCAGCAAGCCAGAAGCCAAAACGGAATCAGCTGCTAGCACTGTTAAATCTTCCACGCCAACTGCGGGTGAAAAAGGGTGAAAAAATATTTGCTCACCGGTTTATTGGTGTGGGTTCCTCTGGGTATTACCATCTGGGTTCTGGATCTGACGATTAGTGCGCTGGACCAGAGTTTGCTGCTACTGCCGGTGAATTGGTATCCAGATAAATTGCTCGGTATTCACATTCCCGGTTTGGGCGTAATTTTAACCGTTGTAATCGTACTCGGTACCGGTTTGCTGGTGCACAATGTTCTCGGTCAGCGTCTTTTGCTTTACTGGGAAGGTCTGCTACGCCGTATTCCTGTGGTTAGTAGCATTTACCACAGCGTGAAACAGGTTAGCGATACGTTACTATCCAGCAAAGGACTTGCCTTCCGTAAGGTACTGCTGGTGCGGTATCCACACCCCGAGGCATGGTCGTTAGCATTTCAGACCGCTATCCCGGGTGAGGTGACACAACAACTTAATGAGGATTATGTGGGTGTATTTATTCCCACCGCACCCAGCCCGGTAAACGGATTTTATTTTTACGTGCGCCGTGCTGATACCATCGAGATAAACATGAGCGTGGATGTGGCTCTGAAATCTATTATTTCTATGGGAGTAGTTGCCAGCCCTGCTATGGCTAAACCGTCAAAATTAATTTAATTACCTGATTTATTAGAATAACTTACTAAAAATATGCGAACTCATTACTGCGGACATCTTAACGTTTCAAATCTTGGTCAAGCTGTTGCTTTGTGTGGCTGGGCACACCGTCGCCGTGATCATGGCGGGGTTATTTTTATTGATCTACGTGACCGTGAAGGTTTGGCGCAGGTGGTATGTGCCCCGGACCGGCCTGACATGTTCAAAATTGCTGAATCGGTGCGCAGCGAATTCGTGCTGCGAATTAGTGGGCGCGTGCGCCGTCGCCCGGAAGGCAGCTCCAACATCAACTTGGGTAGTGGTGAGATCGAAATTTTATGCCATGAAATCGAAGTGCTGAATCAGGCGCTTACACCGCCGTTTCAATTGGATGACGAAAATCTGTCGGAGAACGTGCGCTTGACGCACCGCGTGATTGACCTGCGACGTCCGCAAATGCAGAAGAATCTGATACTGCGCTACAAGACTGCAATGGCGTTCCGCCGTTTTCTGGATGCAAAGGGTTTCATCGATATCGAAACGCCGATGCTGACTAAATCAACACCGGAAGGTGCGCGCGACTATCTTGTGCCATCGCGTGTTCATGCAGGCGAATTCTTTGCGTTGCCGCAGTCGCCGCAGTTATTCAAGCAGCTGCTCATGGTGGCAGGTTTCGACCGTTACTATCAAATTACTAAATGTTTCCGCGACGAAGATTTGCGCGCAGATCGCCAGCCGGAATTTACTCAAGTGGACGTTGAAACCTCCTTCCTGAGTGAAGAGCAGATTATGATGCTGATGGAGGAAATGCTTCGCACTGTATTCAAAGAAGTATTGGGTACCGTTTTACCCAATCCGTTTCCGCGAATTTCTCACACTGAGGCGATGGCGCGCTTCGGTTCAGATAAGCCCGACATGAGAGTGACACTGGAAATCACAGATGTCACAGATGCTGTAAAAGATGTGGCATTCAAGGTGTTTTCTGCGCCTGCCAATCAAGCTAATGGGCGCGTGGCAGCATTGCGTGTGCCGGGTGGTGGTTCGTTTACGCGTGGTGAGATTGATGAATACACAAAATTCGTTGGCATCTACGGTGCCCGCGGCTTGGCCTATATCAAAGTCAATGACGTGACTCAGTTGAATGAAACTGGCCTGCAATCGCCTATCGTGAAGAACCTGAATGAAGCTGCGCTGAAAATAATCATAGATCGCACTGCTGCGCAGAATGGTGACTTGATTTTCTTCGGAGCGGACAAGGCCAAAGTGGTTAATGACGCGCTCGGCGCGTTACGTACCAAAATTGGCCATGAAAAGAAATATATCAGTAGCGTCGCATGGACGCCACTTTGGGTAGTGGATTTTCCTATGTTTGAATACGATGATGAGGCCAAGCGTTGGGATGCTTGTCATCACCCGTTCACTGCACCCAAGGACGAGCACCTTGACATGTTGGAAAGCGACCCTGGACGTTGTCTGGCAAAGGCATACGATATCGTTTTGAACGGTTGTGAACTTGGTGGTGGCTCGGTGCGTATACATAAGGAAGAAACTCAGTCATTAGTATTCCGCGCGCTTAACATCGGCGCGGAAGAGGCGCAACTGAAATTTGGCTTTTTGCTTGATGCATTGCAATATGGCGCGCCACCGCACGGTGGATTGGCCTTCGGACTGGATCGCATCGTTACTCTGATGAGTGGCTCGGAATCAATCCGTGACGTGATCGCTTTCCCCAAGACCCAACGCGCGCAGTGTCTGCTAACTCAAGCACCGAGTGCCGTTGACGAAAAACAACTGCATGAGTTGCATATTCGGTTGCGGCAGAAAGTACAAACGATGGTGGAAGTAACGAAGGAGTAGTGCGGCCGGGTTGCAAGTGTGCATTGTAAAACATAGAAGTCGTTGAAATTATGGCCGATTTCATCAATATAAGACGTGCACATAAACGAGTAAGCTGCGTGATGCGTTTGAAATTTGGAATGAATCTTCAGGTACGTTCTCGCTTAAAACTATTGTGAGATAGGTAGAATGAATGTAGTGCTCTACATCGACAAGCAGTGGAAACTCATAAGTTGAGAATGGTGAGCGCGCGGTTTCTCCTGCATTTCTTACTCTCGTTTGTAATGCTGGTAGCATTGGGTTCAGTACAATCTTATGCCTATGAGTTTGGGTCATTTTATGACCATGAAATGCGGGTTATCGCTGTGTCCGCGTTGACTCAGGAAGGACGCGAGACCTTGCACCTGATTAAGCAGGGCGGCCCATTTCTATATGCGCGGGATGGTGTGATATTCAGTAATTTCGAGAAACGATTGCCCAAGCGAGAGCGCGGCTATTATCATGAATTTACGGTGAAAACACCTGGAATAAGTAATCGTGGCGCAAGGCGAATTGTATGTGGCCAACCTGTTGAGTGTTATTACAGCGCTGACCATTACCTGACTTTTCGGCGCATCATGGAATAACATGGATAACTTGTCGCTACGCTTAAAAAATGTCAAAGAGGCGGGTGCATACCGGCTAGATTGCCGTTTGGACGAATTGTATGCGGCGGTTGCAGAGGCGGGTTGCGTCTTGTTCGAGGTTGATCTGGCTGAGATAGAGGGCAAGGAAAACTTTATCGCTGTTATCGCTCAGGCAGTCCGTGTGCCGGATTGGTTTGGTAATAATTTGGATGCGCTAGCCGATACATTGAGTGATCTTTCCTGGCAGCCCGCTGACGGTTATGTGCTGCTGTTGCGTAACGATAATGACACACTCGGGATGGCTGCTGAGGATCATAATATTGTTAAGGAAATTTTTGCAGATACGATAGCTTTCTGGAAATTGCAAAATAAACCATTCTGGATATTCTTCTGCTAGCGCCATTCATGCAATACAAATTACCTGTTTCGGTGTTGGTGGTCATTTATACCTTGGATTTTGAGGTGTTGCTTTTGGAACGTGCTGATCACACCGGTTCTTGGCAATCAGTTACCGGTAGCCAGGATGAAGGCGAGGCTTTGCTTGAGACAGCGGTGCGCGAAGTGTTTGAGGAAACTGGCTTGGATTCCA
>JBDSEJ010000090.1:0-2151 GCA_039920105.1 Candidatus Nitrotoga sp.
CAGGAACTATCAAAGTTACTTGTTAATGCCGACGGTGAATGCGAAATCGCACACCCTGATCATAGAAAAGGGAGCTGAGAATGTTTTTTCAGCTCCTTTTTTTATTCTCTCAGGACATTGAGTACTCCTGACCTGCTCCCTGAAATTAGCTACATGGTGCAGTGGAATCCTGGGCTGTAAATGGGTGTTGCGCCGCAAATTCGGCCGGCGTGTTATTGCCAAGCTAACCATTCTATTTGGATTATTTCTTTCCTTGGCCATGATCGTTTATAATAAAATACTTTTATCCCCGCGATTGCGGTTCTGGTTGGTTATCTTTTATTTTCACTGGATAGCATGGAACGCCTCACTATCTCGCTGGATACCCAGCTCTCTAAACAGTTCGACGATTTAATGAACGCGCGCGGCTATACCAACCGCTCGGAGGCAATGCGCGACCTTATACGTGAGAAACTGGAAACCGAGCGATTGAAAAATTGGAATGAAGGTCACTGCGTCGCCACGCTCAGCTATATCTACAATCATCACGAGAACGATCTGGCCAACCGTATCGCTGCGGTAAAACATGATCACCACGACCTCATTCTCTCCAGCATGCATGTGCATATGGACCATAATGATTGTCTCGAAGTCGCCATTCTCCGCGGACCGGTTGGGCAGGTAAAAAACTTTGCCGACCTTGTCATGTCCGCACGCGGGGTACGGCATGGCAAACTGCACATGGTTCCGGTAGAGATCAAGCAAGTACGGCACTCACCAACGACTGCGGAACATATCCACAGCAACCCTCTTACCTGATTACCAGGCCTACCCAATGAGAATTTGATATGTGCGAACTAGGTGATACAAAAAGTGAAGAACCTGAACAGGACCCGGGCAAACGCCGCTTTCTGAAACTGGCTGCGGCCTCCGCTCTCGCTTTGGGTGTTGCCGGAACAACCGGAAGGGCGGCTTTCGCCGCTAACACCAATCCGACTCCGCTTCCGGAAAACATAATGACGCCTGAAGAGGCGTTGGACAGATTGATGGAAGGAAACGAGCGTTATGCCACCGGAAAATCCACACCTTTGGAATTCAGCGAAGACCGGGCGGCGCTGGTTTCAGGACAGAATCCCTATGCCTGTATTTTAAGCTGCTCCGATTCAAGAGTCAGCCCAGAGTTTTGTTTTGACGAACAACGCGGCGATCTCTTTGTGGCTCGTGTCGCCGGCAATTATTTAACCACCGATTTTGTGGCTACGCTCGAATACGCGGCTGCCGTATTGCATACACCGTTGATCATAGTACTCGGTCATCAGAACTGCGGTGCCGTCAAGGCCTCCATTGATTCCATCGATAATAATAAACAATTTCCCGGGCACATTCAAACCCTGGCGAGCGCGTTGTTGCCCGCGGTCAGGGCGGTGAAAAACATGCCAGGCGACCGTTATGACAACGCAATCAAAATGAATGTTATTCGCAACGTGGATAAACTGAAGAAACAGCCACCGATTTTGAGTAGATTGGTGGCGGCCAAGAAACTTCTCGTGGTGGGCGGCGTATATAGCCTTAAAACTGGAAGAGTTGATCTGACTTTTCCCCGGGAATTCGCCATCAAACGCTGATATGAGATCGCATTTGCGAGCTTATTGTTGTTGCCAAATCACTTATCCACAGCTAAGGTCCATCAAAAAGACTCCTCCCCTTTATCGCTGATATAGCGTCGGAGCCATTTTTACTTTCCACGCCGGTAAGCAGCCACGCGAGGGAGAAATCGAGTTTTGAACGAAGCGCTATAAGCTTACTGAGTTCCGGCTTGGAAACGCCACTTTCCCATTGTGAAATAATGGCTCTGGAGACGCCGCAAAGGTCAGCCAACTGACCTTGGGTAAGCGCGCATCGGTGCCTTAACTCTGCAAGTCTTGTTCCCCTGGCGAAATGAAACATTTGAGGTTTAGTAAACATGAGATTTTTATGTTGCATAAAAATTGATCATGAATAATGACTGAGGATATTGAGGCCACCCCAGCATTCGGGTTTTAAAGCACCTAAACGTCTTGATAGCGTAAAATTTTCCATTTCCTTAAATTGACCCTATATCGCCTCAAAAGCAGGAGGATATAAAGGGTGGCTAATCGGCCCCTGATGGACAGAACCTGACATGAGGGGAGG
>JBDSEJ010000091.1:0-8930 GCA_039920105.1 Candidatus Nitrotoga sp.
ATCTGGCTCCCAAATGCGGAAGTCAGTGACGCACTGAACATTTTATATTTATTTTCGTTTACTGAAGAAATCGCATACATCACCACAAAGAATGCAAATAGCAGAGTGATAAAGTCGGCGTATGAGATCAGCCACCGATCATGGTTCTCATGTTCGCTATATCTTATCCGGCGTGCCATGGCTAAGGAATAAATCCATGCAACTTGCTCTCGATGAAACGTGAATTTTCGCCACTGGCTATGGCTGTTAATCCATCTACCAATATTTCACGCATTACTACCTGTTGTAGAATCAACATTTTCAATTTATTGGCCATGGGTAAAAAAACTAAATTCGCAAGCCCTACGCCATAAATGGTAGAAATAAAAGCAACCGCAATACCTTCCCCCAATTTGGACGGTTCGCCAAGACTTTGCATGACGTGAATCAACCCAAGCACAGCGCCTAAAATGCCGATAGTCGGCGCATAACCTGCTGCTGATTCCCATACACGCGCAGACTGGAATCGCAATTGTTCATAAGTGTGATTATCTACCTCTAATACTTCTCGAATTTTTTCTGCACTGTTGCCATCCACCAGCAATTGAAGTCCCTTTTTTACAAATGAATCGCTACTCTTAACAATTTGTGATTCCAGAACAAGTACTCCATCCTTGCGTGCCTGTCTGCTCCATGCGGCAATCTGGTAGATTAACTTTTGCGGAGAAATCTTTGGTGTAAAAAACACCCAGCGGCCCATTTTGATTCCCTCTACAAAAACATTTAATGGGCTTTGCAGCATCACGGCGCCCAGAGTGCCGCCGAACACTATGAGAAAAGCCGCGCCCTGAAAAAGGATGGATATCTCGCCGCCTTCAAGTAATTGCCCGCCTAATATACCGCCTATGCCAAGCAATAGGCCGGCTAAGCTAAGCTTGTCCATTAATGCCCTTTCAAAGAACTGCGCAATCGTGCTACCGCCTGACTGTGCAACTGGCACACTCGTGATTCGCTTACGCCCATCACCTCACCGATTTCGCGCAAGTTCATATCCTGCTAATAATGCATGCCCATCAATATGCGCTCACGTTCCGGTAAGTTTGCAATTGCTTTAATCAACGCGCCGCGAAAACGTTCATCTTGCAACACTTCGAGTGGATTAGCATCACTGTCAAAATCATAACGCTCAAAGAAATCTTCTTCTCCCTCGCTGTGAAAATCCTCGTAATATACTAATTGTGCGCCACGCGATGTGAACAGCATATGCTGATATTCAGTTAAAGGTATGCCCAACGCCTGAGCAAGCTCCGTCTCACTTGGCGGTTTTCCCAGTCGTTGCTGCAGTTTGCTGATAGCCTCCTCAATGCGGCGCATATCGCGACGCAAGCTGCGCGGCATCCAATCTGCTTGTCGCAGTTCGTCGAGCATCGAACCGCGGATGCGTTGCGAGGCATAAGTTTCAAACTGCGCGCCACGCAATTCATCATAACGCCCAGCGGCCTCCAAAAGGCCCATCATTCCCGCCTGTATGAGGTCATCTACAACTATGCTGCTGGGCAATCGCAGCATCAAATGATGTGCGATACGCTTAACTAACGGCGCATATTCTTTAACGCACTGTTCTTTGTCGCTTAATCCGCTTGCTGTGTACATAATTTTTGTTATTAAAATTCACACTGATTATGAAAGATGACACTTTAGCAATCATCATGCTCGTTTGGATATACTCGAACAGGCTGATTTTGGTAATTCTGGAATCTGAAGTTTAAATTTTTCAAGTTCACGAGCCCTTAACGTTGAGATAATGAACGTGTTGAGTAAAACATGGGGCTAGTTTAAATTTTAATGCTATTTCAGTTAGAGGAAAAACTACCGATAAAATTTTTTAAGTGGTGCCATATTAAAACGTTGCTAGATTTATAGAGTGGCACCTCATTTATCATTTTTTATAACTTGAATTTACCCTAATTCAAGGTACTTACCTGCCGAATCAATCGATGCAGAATATTGGGCAGGCCGCCTGACGCCTCGTTCTCGGTAACAGGCATCAGCATCAGGTTGCGGCCTAGTTCGCCAAATGCCAGCGCAGACTGTGCAGTTGGGAATACATCAAGTACTGGGCGGCATAACTGCGTTGCACGTTTTAGCTTTTCATCAAACGGAATATAACCTAGATATTCCACGCATACCTGCAAATGTTGGCGCGCCACCTGTGCCACATTACCAAATACAAGGCGTGCCGCCTGCTCGTTACAAGCCTTATTTACAATAATACCAAAGTTCCGACGTCCATCCTGTATGGCCATGCGCTTGATCAAGGCGTAACTTTCAGTGATAGCAGAGCCTGTGGAGTTAAGTACAAGTATTAGCTGTTGATTCGGCGCCAGGCTACCAGAGATTTCTGGCTCCTTATATGCCGTTGCATCCACTAGTACAACATCAACGTCATAGGATGCCTCTGTCAAACTTTCCAGAAAATGCTCACGTTCCTGTGCACACAATGTGGGCAATGCTTGAATGGCACTTGCTACGGGCAGGATACGTATATTCTGTGCGCAATCGTTCAGCATAATCTCGCGCATCGACTTTCCACGCCTTATAGCATGCAACAAGTCATTGTGTGACTTAAGCGCAAGCATGTTACTTACGTTGTTATGTGACTGGCTTTCGTCCAGTATGAGTACCTCTTTACCGGAACGCGCCAAGGCTGTAGCCAGATTCACCACTACACTGGTCGCACCGAAGCCGGTGCGTGCAGCAGTCACCGTGATTACACGCGTGGATGCACGAACCAACAGACGACGCAATCCTTCTGCTTGATCAGTTGTGTGTTCAAGTTGCATATTCCCCCCGCATTACAGGTGCAGCGCCTACCCCCGCCATCAGCGCTGGGAATTCCAGTTCATTCAATGTGAATGGAGCCGCTTTAGCAGATTGCTTGAAGGCGCGATGCAACAAATATCCCATGTTTACCTCGTGCAAGTCTTCCGGCACACGTTGCCCATTGGCAATGTAGTGTAATGTCAATTTGTGGCGCATTGCTACATCCAGCACAGTACCTATGGTCACCGCTTCGTCCAATTTCGTGGGGATGCAACCAATTACCCCTGCCCCGTTGTACATGCACACAACATCATTTAGGGTGTCGCCGCTACTGGTGGCATTAAGCAACAACAGACGTTGTACTCCTGTTGCATTAAACATTTCGGCTTGGGCTGCCATGCGACTATCATGCTGCCCCATACCGATAGTATCAATCAGCACCAAATGTTTTTGTTTCAGGCCGGACAGGGTGAGACGTAAATCTTCGGTATCGCGCACCGCATGCACTGTTACGCCCAGTATCTTGCCATATATGCGCAATTGTTCATGTGCGCCAATACGGTAGCTATCGGTGGTGAGTAATGCCACCTTGTCTGCACCATAACGGACCACCGCACGTGCCGCCAGCTTGGCTGTGGTGGTGGTTTTTCCAACGCCGGTGGGGCCTGTCAGTGCAATCACGCCGCCACGCACGAATATATCTTCTTGTTTCGTGGCGATACGCAAGTTGTTTGCCAGCACCCGACGCACCCATTCCATATTTGCTGTAGCCGGCATTTTGTTAATTACCTGGCGCGACAGAGCTGCGCTAAATCCGGAATTAAGTAGATCACGCAACATACGTGTGCGTTGAGGGTCGCGCTGCTGTCGATCCGACCATGATAGACAGTCCATCTGCTCCTGCATCATATTGCGCATGAACTTAATTTCACTAAGGATACCTTGCTGTTCCAGTTGCATTGTGGAAATGGATGTTGTTGCAGGCTCTGCTATCACTGCGACAGATGCGCGCTCCTGCGTAACTATTGTTGTTCGGAGTGGCACGGGAGCTGGCTGCCTGGACTCATTTGTCAACTGTGAGAATTCGGCGCTGGCCAGCGCCATAATCTCGACTCCTCCGTCCACCTTACGATTGGACAGGATAACAGCGTCAGCGCCTAGCTCAATGCGTATTAACCGCAATGCTTCACGCGATGTTGTAGCCACAAATTTTTTCATGTTCATGCTCTTCCTCCTACCATTGAAGTTACCCGTACCGCCTTGAATCCGGGCACTTCCTCATGTGAAATAACCTTGAGTTGCGGCAATGCACGTTTCAGAAAGCGTGCCAGTAAATCGCGTAACTGACCCGGCACCAATAGCACCGTAGGCAGCCCTAATTGTTCTTGTAATTGTGCGGCAGTGCGCGCCTCACGCAGAAGTGTATCGGCCAATCCGGGTTCGATAGCCAAATTGCTGCCGCCCGTCTGCATGGCTTGCATCAAGATATATTCCAGCTCTTTGTCCATGCCGATGACCTGTAATTCTTGCGCCGCAGGGTAGAATTGCTGCACGATGGCCGGGCCAAGTGCGACACGCACCAAGGCGGTAAGTTGGTGTGCGTCCTGTGTTTGGGCGGCACATTCCGCCAACGTTTCCAATATGGTACGCATGTCACGGATATGCATTCCTTCGTCTAGCAAATTTTGCATCACCTTCTGCACTGTAGAAAGTGACAGCAATTTAGGGATCAGGTCTTCGGTCAGCTTGGGTGACAGCTTGCTCAAATGATCGAACAATTGCTGTAACTCCTGTCGCCCCAGTAGTTCAGCAGAGTGGGTATGGATAAGATGGCTTAAATGGGTAGCGATAACCGTGCTGGCATCAACCACCGTATAGCCAATAGACTGTGCCTGTTCTCGCATCGCGGTATCAATCCAGATAGCAGGAAGGCCGAATGCCGGGTCATGCGTCTGAGTGCCGGGTAACGCACCGCTAACGCTACCGGGATTAATCGCCAGATGCATATTGGGAAAAGCATCGCCTGTGCCAATTTCAACCCCCTTAAGGGTAATGCGGTAAGTATTCGGGCGCAGGTCAAGATTGTCGCGGATATGTACTGCAGGCGGCAAGAACCCGACGTCATGAGTAAATTTCTTGCGAATTCCCTTGATGCGTCGCAACAGGTCTCCGTCCTGTGCTTTATCAACCAGCGCGATCAGTCGATACCCGACTTCCAGTCCCAGTATGTCTACTTGCGAAACATCTTCCCAGCTAGCTTCATTAGATTTCGATGGAGGTGTCACAATACTTGCAGCCTCAGGCTGTTGTTCAATTGTCTTGGTGCGCTTCATGATGAAATAAGCCAGACCGCCCAGAGCGCCAGCCAGTAATAAGAAAGAGAAATGCGGCATGTTAGGAATCAGACCCAGCATACCGATGATGCCAGCTGTTAAAACCAGCACTTGTGGTTGGCTAAATAATTGCCCCACGATTTGCTGGCTGATGTTCTCTTCAGTGGAGACACGGCTCACCATCATGCCGGCAGCGGTAGAAATAACTAGCGCAGGAATTTGCGCCACTAAACCGTCGCCGATAGCTAGCAGGGTATAATTGTTGGCGGCAGTAGCTATGTCCAGATTATGTTGGAATACGCCAATGATCAATCCGCCAATGATATTGATAAATATGATGATAATGCCCGCTACCGCATCGCCACGCACGAACTTGCTGGCCCCATCCATTGAGCCATAGAAATCCGCCTCCTGTGAAATAGAGGAGCGTCGCCGCCGCGCCTCTTCTTCGCCAATCAGCCCAGCATTCAGGTCGGCATCAATCGCCATCTGCTTACCGGGCATCGCATCCAATGTAAAGCGTGCTCCAACCTCAGCGATACGTCCTGCACCCTTGGTAATCACCACAAAGTTAATCACCACCAGAATGATGAACACTACTATCCCGACTGCGTAATTTCCGCCTACCAGGAAATGGCCGAATGCTTCAATTACCTTGCCGGCAGCTCCAGGGCCAGAGTGGCCTTCCAGGAGCACCACACGAGTTGAAGCTACGTTGAGAGAAAGGCGCAACAGAGTGGTAATCAGCAGGACGGTTGGGAAAACAGCGAAATCCAGAATCTTGACGGTATGCATGCTTACCAGCAAAACCATAACAGCCAGTGCAATATTGAAGGTGAACAAAATATCAAGTAGAAATGGCGGTAACGGCAATACCATCATCGCCAGAATCATCACGATCAACACTGGACCAGCCATGCTGCGCAAACCAATACGCTTGATTAAATTTTGTATTGTTAATAAGTTAATCATATAGATTCTTCTTCATCAGATTCGGGGTCAAGTTGTGGCGGTACAGGAAGGTCATGTGGAGCATCTGGCATGACACCATTACCTTGGCGATAAAGGCGTAATTGATATACATAGGCCAATACTTCTGCTACAGCATTGTATAAAGCTTCGGGGATAGCCTGCCCCAACTCGGTATGTTTGTGCAATGCCCGCGCTAGAGGTGGCGCTTCAAGAATAGGCACATTATTTTTAATGGCAACTTCACGGATGCGTGCAGCAAGCAGATGAGAGCCTTTGGCCACCACGACAGGTGCGCCCATACCTTTTTCGCTGTAGCTCAATGCTACGGCATAGTGAGTTGGATTGGTCACCACTACGTCAGCAGTCGGTATATTCGACATCATGCGACGGCGTGCCATTTCACGCTGCATGCTGCGAATGCGTCCCTTGACTTGGGGATCACCCTCAGATTCCCTGGCCTCCTTACGTACTTCTTCCTTGGTCATCTTCAATTTTTTGTTGTGTTCCCATAATTGGAAGGGAACATCCACTGACGCAATCAGAAACATGCCACCCATGATAGTGACGAAACTCATCCACAGTAGATAGCCTAGATGGGGCAAGGCAGTAATTAACGGCTCTGCTGACATTAGCATCACCGAGTCCTTGTTGTGCCAGATTGCCCACGCACCTATCCCACCTACTAACAGCGATTTGGCGATAGCCTTGCCAAGTTCGACCAGGCTATTAGTCGAAAACATGCGGCCTATACCCGCGATTGGATTAAGCTTTGAAAATTTGGGTTGTAGTGGCTTCAAGCTGAATATCCAGCCATTAAGCAATAATGGTGACAGCGCGGCAGTAACAAGCAGCAATAATAGAAAAGGCAGAAATGCCACTAGAACCTCCAACGACAGCGTATGCAAGCGGGGCAGCAACAGATCGGCGTTGAAAGCCAATTTGGTATCAAGCGTAAGGCCATCACGCAGTAGTTTGATTAATTGAGCAGACAGCGTAGAACCCATCAGCCATAGCCCGGCACCACCTGCAAACAGCACTGAGAAAGTAGTCAGTTCGCGCGAACGCGCTGCCTGACCTTCTTCACTGGCCTGATCTAGTCGCCGCTGTGAGGGTTGTTCCGTTTTTTCGAGATCGCTGTCTTCTGCCATGACTTATTTTTCCACTGACCATAGCGATTATCAGCAATCTGGAATAACACAGCACGACGAATAAAGCGGGTTTTACGTTGTATTTCACATTCTGAATAAGCTGTGAAATAAATGCATACAATCGGTAAAGCTAGGAAATGAATATGATCAAGAGCTTTAGCACGCGTTTGGGGGAATGTGGGTGATCAATGCAATTAGTAACTTTTTAATTTGCTATAAGCTATGAAGTTGGAAAACAGGAAAAGATAATTTGTACAAATAAGGTTTTATTTAAAACATATAATGTTAAGTGCAAATGTGTTTAATGTGATCTAATTTGATTCGGAAATGCTTGTAAATACAAATGTTCGTTAACCACTATATTCAACTGTTTTTACTTCAGTCTAGCCTTGATAATTAAGCAGTACAGAATAATTAAGCAAAAAATTAGAACACTCTTAACGAAGAGCTCATTCTGCTTAGTTGCGCTAGCGTTTTCGGCGCTACTGAATGGCTGTGCGATGGGTCCTGATTTTAAAAAACCTGAAGCACCTCTTGCTACCGGTTATGCTCCTCAACCCTTGCACCAAGATACTACGGTGGCACCGGGTCAAACCGAAGAGCTACAAAAATATAATGTCAAGGCTGCTATCCCTTTTGACTGGTGGACGATGTTCAATTCACCGCAAATAAACTCATTAATCGAACGAGCCTTTAAAGCCAACCCGACGATTCAGTCAGCACAAGCAGCGTTGCGTCGTTTGCAGCAGAATGTTATTGCCCAAGAAGGATTTTTCTATCCCACTGTAGGTGTAAATTATTCACCAACCCGTGATAAGCTTTCCGGCAATAATGGGGGAAATGCCTTGGGCCTACAGGGGAATGGTCGGAATATCCAAACCGTTTCAAACCCTGCGGGGCCAATATTTGTCGGCCCAGTTTATTACAATTACCATCTCTCGCAATTAACGATTGGTTATGTACCAGACGTGTTTGGTGGCAACAAGCGGCAGGTTGAGTCTCTCCAAGCCCAATTAAATGCACAGCAATTTCAATTGGAAGCCACCTACATCACCCTTGCTTCAAATGTCGTGGCGGCTGCGTTGCAGGAAGCTTCACTACGCAGCCAAATAGCTGTGATGCAGAAAACCATCAACTTTCACAATGAAAATCTCGAGATTATGCGCAAACAGCTCAAACTCGGATTTATTGCTGAGCTTGATGTTGCGTCTCAAGAATCAGTGAAGGCACAGGCAGAGCAATCGCTCATTCCCATGAGAAAGCAGCTTGAACAAACTCGCGATTTGATCCGCGCCCTGGCGGGTAATTTACCCAATGACGATGTGCCAGAAAAGTTTGAGCTCGCGTCGCTTCATTTACCACAGGAACTGCCATTAAGCCTTCCATCACAGCTGGTTGAACAGCGCCCCGACATCCGAGCTGCGCAAGAACACTTACACTCAGCCAGTGCGGAAGTCGGCGTGGCCATAGCCAGCCGACTTCCGCAGTTTACAATTACCGGTGCGATTGGAGGAATGGCATCAACCCCGTATTGGATGTTCCAGACAGGCGGTCCTTTTTTTTCGTTGCTTGGAAGTGTTTCTAAAGTACTGTTTGATGGCGGGACGTTAAAAGCTAAGGAGCGCGCCGCAAGAGAGCAATTGGTTCAGGCCAGTGCAGACTATCGAAATGTGGT
>JBDSEJ010000092.1:0-9311 GCA_039920105.1 Candidatus Nitrotoga sp.
TCAATAACTTCTTTGAACATGATTTTACGCCTGCCGGTTTTGCTTCGCATAAAAACATTATTGGTCCTTTATTGACCCACTTACGTAGCAAACTTGTGAAACAAGTAAGTACAGAAAGTCACGATGAGCTTCCATTGGAGCATGACGATCCATTTATCAAATACTTACACCGTACAATACGCATAGGTGTTAAGTTTTTATCCATACTAATGGTTTTTGTCATTCTTATAAGTATTCTTGATGTACTTTATGTTATTTGGGACAAAATTAGCGAATCTCCACGTTATTTGATGAACACTAATGACTTATTGGAAACATTTGGCTCCTTTTTGGCCGTATTGATAGCTATAGAAATTTTTTTAAACATAACCATATATATCAGAAGTGATGTAATTCCTGTCACACTCGTTGTAGCCACTGCGTTAATGGCTATTTCAAGAAAAATAATCGTTTTTGATTATAAACATTTGGATCCAGCGTATGTAAGTGCATCGGCATTTGTAGTGATAGCTCTGGGTATCACTTATGTGCTGATTAAAAAAAGCGACAAGTAGTTTGATGAAAAAACAAATGCATCTTAAAAAGGTAACCGAATTTTAATTTTTATTTGAAATATTACATATCCAAGGTCATTTTCAAACATTAAAGAATGTTATGTTTTGTCCCTGCAGACTCTCATGTATTTAACATTAATTAACAGATTGCACCTTTTGTCTCAAACCAGATCATGAGCGCCAAGAGCGGCAATAATAAGGACGGGATGTCACCAAAAAGATTTGGGGTGCATCCAGATATACTCAAACTGGGTTTTGTGAGTTTTTTGACTGACCTTAGTTCCGAGATGATTTTTTCCGTCTTCGCGATTTTCTTTACCACCATTGCAGGGGCATCAGCCGCTTTACTTGGCATTATTGAGGGACTTGCAGATTTGTCCGCATCCTCGTTGAATTACTTGGCCGGCTGGTTGTCAGACCGAACCGGAAAACGCAAAGTATTCGCTCTGGCCGGATATGGCTTTTCCGCTCTAGCTAAAATCATTCTGTTGATCACCAGTTCGGTCGTGGGACTCAGTATATTTCGTGTCATCGAGCGGCTGGGCAAGGGTTTTCGCGGGCCGCCACGAGATGCCTGGCTTTGTGCCGTATCAGATAAAGGCGCAAGGGGATATTCGTTTGGAGTGCACAAGGCTCTCGATAAATCGGGAGCTGTACTTGGCCCGCTTGTGGCGTACGGACTGCTTTCATGGTTTGGGGACGGCGCCTCAACTTACCAAATCCTGTTCTGGGTCGCGCTCATTCCCGCCTTGCTCGGCATAGTGGTATTGAGTCTCATCAAAGATCAGCCGGGAGTACTGTACCGACGCGAGAACATGTTTGAAACGTGGAAAATTCTCAGTCCGGGATTCAATAGGTATCTTGTTGCAGCAGGAATATTTTCCCTGGCCTATTTTAGTTTTGGTTTTCTATTATTGCGTGCACATAGCGTTGGTTTTTTAGTCAAGGACATTGTGTTGCTTTATGCATTGTTCAATATTGCATTTGTTATAGCTTCACCGCTGATAGGCAAACTTGGCGATAGATTTGGAAGGCCACGAATTATTATGTTGGGCTACCTGATCTATCTGTTGATGAGTCTCGGCTTCGCATTCGCGACCACACAATGGCAGGTCATAGTTCTATTCATTGTCTATGGCATGTTTTATGCCATAGACGAAGCCCAGAGCAAGGCGTTTATCGCAGATATTGAATTGGAGCGGCGCGCGTCTGCTATCGGTCTATACAACTTTGTGACTGGCCTTATCTACCTGCCTGCTTCATTGATAGCTGGGGTTTTGTGGTTGACTTCTCCGTCTAGCGCATTCCTTGTGGCTGCAGTTCTAGCTTTTACTGCACTGGTAGTGTTTATATCCTTGCGGCCAGACCAAAAGAGCTGTTCCGATGCATGCTCTCGCTAAGTTGAATTGATTGATTTCGTGAATCCTGTTTTTTGTAAAAATGTAACGGAAATTGATTATTTGAGATGCTGCAAGGTGTTATTCAAGTAATATTATAATTTTAAAGTTATTTATAATAATTAGTTATAACAAATTTTGACGTTAACATACATCATCCGGCCTACCGCTTTATATTCAAATCGCACTCTTGAACTTTCTTGAATGCAGTTTGATGCACGAACTGAGAAATACTTCGTTTGCGGCGAAAGCTCCTGATTCGCGACGGAAAAGTAGAAGACCTTATGAGGTGGTCACATTTAAGGTAGTCCGCCCAGCAATCGGCTACAACCGACGACCCAAATCCAACTAGCTGCTATGGCTTTCAGGCGCGGAAGTGTTTTAGTGATAACAAGCAAATAGACAGGAGAATAATGTCAGCAGGCTAAAGACTTGGTCGCCAGTGTATAGAATGTGAAGCGAGAGTCTTTAGTCTGAATAACGGTGTTATTAGCTGTTACTTATTAAATAAGCTACTTAAATATACTAATTAATCATTTTTCATCTGCCGACCAATAATACGCATGGTACTGATAAAAAAATGTAATGAACGACGGACATCTGGTTCGTTTAGGGAGCTGATTAATTGAAACAAACCGGGTGGTTTTTCTAATGCTTCGGTTTGAGCGTGTGCCATACGAACGGCATTACCGGCTGTCCAACCCAATGCTAAAATTTCCTCACCCACTTTAGTGGTTTTTTCCAGGGCAGCTTCATCAAGGAATTCGATATTGTCAGATATTATCGATAATAAATCGATAATATTATTGAAGCGTCCGGCTTGTACTAAGGGGGTGGCTTTATCGATTAGATTTTTAATGCCATCGATGGTTGCCTGGTCATTATGAGCCGTATCCAACACAAGTTTATCTACAATTGTATTTAACTGCATTTCTTCAGACATAAATAACTCCTCTTTAATCAAACTATTCCACGCGCAACAGCCCAATAAATACCGCGATTAAACGTTTTACGCATTAATCCCCCGAGCTTGGTAGGTGGTGCAACCTGTACATCATGCTTATAGTCATACCAGAGTGGCATGCCGGCTTCCAATCCCATTTGAGCGATTGCTTGGACTTTTCCATCATAAATGGCGGAGGTATAACCGCGACGAATTTCCGATGCGATATTTTCCACCACGACAGGTGACTGATTATGACAACTGCCTCCGGCTTTACTAACTGGCAAATCAACGGTATCTCCCATCACATAAACATTATCGGTACCGTACATTTTCAAGGTTTCAAAGTCAGTAGGCAGCCAGCCTTCATTGTTTTGTGCTTCAGATTTTCCTGAGTTAATTACGGCATCTACCGCGCGGATAGGTGGAGTGGCCATTAAAATATCAAACTCTTGGGAGCCACCCTCCTCCGAATAAGCTATTTTTGCTTCGGGATCTACCTTATCTAAAGTAAAACCACGTTGATATTTAATATTTTTACTATCAAAAATGGTAGGCAACACATCACAGGTTGGTTTTTGTAAAAACAAACAATTACGCAATAATTGAGAGACGGTAGGATAGCTGTAAATAATTTCTATTTGGTCTCGCACACCTCGTTTACGCAAATATTCATCAAGCATTAACGTTGTTTCGATAGGGGCAATTCCGCATTGATGAGGTACATTGGGCGTTTTAGGAAAATTGACCGTAATAAATATGCGTCCCTCCTGAATGGTGCGTAATTTATGAGCGAGTTGTTGCGCCGCTTGAGTCTGGTAAAAATGATCTCCCGCCTCTTTTAGCCCTTCAATACGTTCCGGCGCAGGAATACAGCCCGTAGAAATAACAAGATACTCATAATCGTATCGTTTGCCACTTTCACAGAGGACACGATTATTCTCAAATTCGAAACCTTCCACGGCATCGACATGAAAAATAATTTCCGGGCGTAATAATGAACGTTGTTTACGCACCAGTTCATGTGGATGATAGGCATTAAAAGCCACATACATGTTGGCTGGTTTGTAAACATGGTTAGGAGAATTTGAGAGCATCATGATCTCAAATTCACCTTTTAGAATTTCAGGATAAAATTTAGCGACTAAGTGATTAGCTGTCATTGTCCCGCCAATCCCGCCGCCAACAACAATAATGCGTTTGCTTTTATTCGTCATACTGACTCCTATAATATGTTATTAATTAATTAGTTAACTTGCAGTAGCATATTAATAATAAAAAAACACAGCCAATTACAAGGAGACTTGATTTATTAAATCAGTCAATAAGTTTAAGCGCGCCAGAGGGGCATTGATTGACAACATTAACAACTTCATCGTAAGCCGCTTTATCAGGCTCGAAAACGAATTGTCCGTCTACAACTTTAAACACCTCGGGCAGTGATTTAACACAACTGCCTGAATGAGAACATTTTTGTTTATCCCATTGTATTTTCATGGTGCTTAACCTCTGATTTGTTCAGCTGTTGTTGGATTAATCATGGTTCTTACTTCAGCAATAGAATTTGCTGGAAACTTGCCGCGTTCTGCATGTGTTTTAATACTTTGTTTGTCGGGTGCAATGTAAATGCAATAGATTTTGTTGTCTGTTACATAACTTTCCTCCCACTGAATTTGCGGTCCCATATCATTCAGAACACAACATGATTCTTGTGATATTTGTCGAAGCTTTGCCGCAGTCAACTGGCCTGCATTAGGGATTTCTCGTTCAATAATATATTTAGGCATATTCCCTCCTATGTTTATATATGACCAGTCGTCTTATATTGGTTGTTAAAAATAACGATATAACCTACATGGTCATATCGCTTATAAGTTTCTTAGCTAAAGCTTCTTTTTATATGATTTGCATAGTGGCGTTCTGCCGCCGCTTCCAGTTTTCCACGAAAAATATTTAATGCTCCCTCAATAGTACCTGGCATATATTCAGCAGGTGCTCGCACTTGCAGTGCTTGATAGCCTTCATCCAATAAAGACTTAACCTTAAATACCTCTATTTCGAGTATTTGCGATTTTGCCTGTTTATCAAAATCCATTAAGGTTTTTTCTTCGTACATGTCAAAATCCCATGTCTAATATATGACCGGTCGTATTGTAATTGGTCGAAAAAAAAACTCAACCAACCGACAGCTATGACGTCTTGCGTTCTTCTTTATCCAGAAATAATTAGGCAATAAAATAATCATTCAGTAAGGTATCGCAGAATTCTTGCAAAGGTTGCACGGACTGTTCAATTTTCATCCGTAACAACGCACCTTGCCAGTTATTTACCAACAAGTTAGCCATAATTTCGGCACTCCTATCAGTACGTACCGTGCCTTCAGTTTGGGCTTGCAGTATTGCCTTATATTGCAGCACTTTATAACTTTCAACAGCAGACTTTAGCGCCAGATTGCATCGTTCGCTAGTATCACCAATTTCACCCATCAAGTTGCCCAGTAAGCATCCACCTTTGTATCCATTTTTTTCCACTTCAACAATAAGTTCTGCATAGTAATTTTTTAACCCTGTGAGTGCATCAACTTGTGAGTGTTGTAGGTGCCTCGTTAATAGCTGTATAAAGGATTCTATATAATGAGTAATGGCTTGAGCAGCAAACTCTTCTTTGCTATCAAAGTAGCTATAAAATGAACCCTTGGGCACCTGTACTGCATTAACAATTTCGTTAATACCGGTTGCATGATAGCCCTGGTTCATCAGCAGACAAACTCCTTGGTCTAGTAATTTTGTACGTTTAGATAGTTTGTTGTTCGTCATGGGGACATGAATATACGACCGGTCGTATATTCTGTCAATAAGTTTTTTCCTACTAAGATAAAGCCTGAATCCGTTCTGCCAGGCATTCCTGGTAAAAGAGGAGAATAGAATTCTTGAACTAAGTGCTCGATGGTTTGCTTTACCACGAATCGAATTTGCGGATCGAAAAGCATTCCACCGATACGGCCGGTTTTAGCTATCATGTTCCCGCACTTATCCATATGCTGAGTTTTCGTTTTGCTCCCCGTATCCCCCATTTGAAGGATACCAAGATGTATGTGCAGATAATCGTGCATGACTATGCGGTGTTGCAAACCATGAACTATGGCACTCTGAACATTAAAAAAATCTTTGCACATTCGGTGCGGTAATAAAGTTTGCGGCATCGATCAAACAAGCCACCGTCACGTGGTTCCCCCTAATTATTCGTCCAAACCAAATTCCTGAATTTTCCGAGTCATCGTGTTGCGTCCCATTCCTAGTAGGGTAGCGGCTTCTATGCGTCGGCCATTGGTGTGTTTCAGTGCCTGCGTGATGAGTGTACTTTCGAATTGTTGGTTTAATCGAGCTAAAATATTCTGGTCGCCACGTTGCAATGCAAGCGCCACCTGCCAAGCCAATTCGCAACGCCAATCGTCAGATGGTGAATTGGTATCTGCGGATGCCTCGCGCCATTCGAGTGGCAAGTCGGCAATTTCTATTTTTTGGGATGGTGTCATTACAGTGAGCCAGTGGCAAAGGTTTTCCAGTTGCCGCACATTGCCGGGAAAATTCTGTGTTGCAAGATAATTCAGTGTGTTCTCGCTGAAGGTTTTTTGTTCGACAGCAAGTTCCCCCGCTTTTTTATGCAAAAAATGTTTTGCCAACAATGGGATATCCACACGCCGTTCACGTAGTGGAGGTAGACGCAGGCGGATGACGTTAAGGCGGTGAAATAAATCCTCACGAAACAATCCATCTTTTACCCGCTCGTCCAGATCCTGGTGTGTAGCGGCTATAATTCGTACATCAGTTTTGATCGGTTGGTGTCCACCGACGCGATAATAATTTTTGTCCGACAGCACGCGCAATAATCGTGTTTGCAGCTCCGCTGGCATGTCGCCAATTTCATCAAGAAACAGTGTGCCACCTTCGGCTTGCTCAAAGCGGCCGCGACGGGTGGTAGCCGCACCTGTAAATGCACCGCGTTCATGTCCAAACAATTCGGATTCGAGCAAATCTTTAGGAATAGCCGCAGTGTTAATAGCGATAAAGGGTTCATTGGCACGCGGACTGTGACGGTGGAGAGCATTGGCTACCAGCTCCTTGCCAGTGCCGGATTCACCGTTGATGATTACAGTTGCATGGGAGTGTGCGAGCCGTCCAATAGCACGGAACACTTCCTGCATCGCGGGGGCTTGTCCCAGAATGTCAGGTGCAGACGCGGTTGATTGCTCTTCTGCAGGTACATCAGTGCGCAGGCTTTGTTCTAGCGCGCGGCGTATCAGTGCGACGGCTTGGTCGACGTCAAACGGTTTGGGCAGATACTCAAATGCTCCACCTTGAAATGCCGACACTGCGCTTTCCAGATCAGAATAAGCAGTCATGATGATGACTGGCAAACTCGGAATCTTTTCCCTTATTTTTTGTAAAAAATCCAACCCAGAGCTGCCGGGCATGCGGATATCGCTGATGACGATTTGCGGTTTACCGTGCCGCAGTGCAGCTAATGCTTCATCGGCCGAGGAGAAGCTTGTAAAGTTAATGTCCGAACGTGCCAAAGCTTTTTCCAGAACCCAGCGTATGGAGCGGTCATCGTCAATGATCCAAACAGGTTTCATATTGTTTCCCACTTTGTTATCTTCATTTTAGTGGCAGCATTACAGTAAAGCAGGTGCGCCCCGGTTCACTGTCAAACTCGATGCTGCCTCCATGTTGGCTGACAAAATCCTGCGCCAGAGTCAGTCCCAAGCCATGTCCATTGTCACGGCCAGAGACCAGCGGATAAAAAATCTTGTCGAACAAATGTACTGGAATGCCATGGCCATTGTCGATGACCTGAATTATTACCGCCAAATGATGGAGTTTTCTCATCAATGTTACTTTGCGCGAGATGCGTGTGCGTAACACAATGTTACCTTGTCCCTGCATGGCCTGCGCAGCATTACGAACAAGATTCAGGATTGCTTGAATCAGTTGTTCTTTGTCGCCTATTAACCCTGGCAGGCTGATGTCGTAATCTCGCTGGATGTACAAATTTTTCGGGAATTCAGCAAGAACTACGCTTCGTACGCGTTCGAGTACTTCGTGAATGTTGAGAGAACTAAAATTGGACTTATGTTGCGGGGTGAGCAATTTTTCCATGAGTGAAACCAAACGGTCAGTTTCTTGAATGACGACTTGGGTGTATTCACGAAGGCCGGGTTTCTCCAATTCATGTTCCAGTAATTGTGCGGCGCCTCTTATGCCACCCAAAGGGTTCTTTATTTCGTGTGCCAGATTGCGTAACAGTAGACGATTTGCTTGAGTTTGGTCTAGCATCTGCTCTTCACGAGCTAACTTTAATGGTCGATCAATAGTATGAAATTCAAGTAGTAATTGTTCGTTAAATTGCAGGGGTGTTACGGTACATCGCAAATGGAGCTTGCCATGTGGCGGTATACCCAAAGTAAGGTCATGTTCAATAAAGCTGGCGTTATTAGTTACTGCGTGTTGTATTGCAGCAGCGAGTTGCTCAGTGTGGGTGAAGACATGCAGCATCGAGTGGCCGATCAAACTTTTGCTGCTTAAGGCAAACAGGTTTTCCGCCGCCGGGTTGAGATAAGCTATATGCGACTTCCCATCCAGCAGAATAACTGCTGTGGCAAGGTGTTCCAAGGTAGGCAAAAAGGTATCGGCCATAAGCATTTTTATTCTTGAAATCATTACTACGTGGTTTATGAATAAATCTTTTCCATGCCCATTAACGATTAGCTAACAAACATGCGCAATGGTTTTTTCGAACTAGCTTTTAAAATGCTGCAAAATTTGCAGTGTAAAATTTGATGGTGAATTTGTTGTAAAGCAAAACCAGCTAATACTCTTAGGTTACTCATACCACATCGGCAGCAGTCAAATCGACGCATTACAATTTCCCTAAAATTACGCATGCTTATTAATTTTGCCATAAGTTGCATACAAGAGCATGCCGGTAAAAACCGACCCTCCAATTAAATTGCCTAACGTTACCGGAACTTGATTCCAGAACCACCATTGATAAACACTTATGTCGGCACCCAATAGCATCGCGGTAGGTATTACGAACATATTGACAACACAGTGCTCAAATCCTAGTGCAAAAAATGTCATGATTGGCAGCCAGGGAGCGACGATTTTTCCAATAGTTGAATTAGAGATCAAACCCAACACTACACCTAAAGTCACCATCCAATTACAGAGGATGCCATTGGTCAAGGCAGCGAGCCAGCCGATTGAACCTGCATGCTGGTAAGCAAGCGTTTTAGCCTGAGCAACCGCAATAATTTTTTCTGCCAATCGACCACTCGGGGCAGGCGAAGTTCCAGTCAGTGCCAAGGCCAGCAACCCACCAAAAAACAGGCTGCCCAGCAAATTTCCTAGAAAA